>NZ_VPDK01000008.1:0-101112 GCF_013417725.1 Acinetobacter sp. YH12233 | reverse complement strand
AAAAGAGTACTTTAATTATCATCTTAAAGAAACTGAATGGCGTTGGATGAGGGAACCTAATGAGTTAGCAACTGAGCTGTGGAACCTCATTAGGTAAAATTAAGTGTAAATCTGCTAGTCTAGAGCCAAGATAATTTTATCGTGTTCCGGTTTTTTAGAAAGAAGATGTTTCATTTCAAACTGCTATCGTGATTCCATCTTGTTTCAGGCATCTACAAAGCCGGAAAATGCTTGTATCATGTAAATACATCTTGGCGAATAACATCAAGGATATTCTAATGACTACAGATTCAGCTTTTCCAACACCTGCCAATTTAGGTATCGCGGTTTATAGCAATAATGCAGAGGCAATTGGTAATACCCCTCTGGTTCGTATCAATCGTGCCATTTCAGGCGGAGCGACTGTACTTGCGAAAATTGAAAGCCGTAACCCGGCATTTTCGGTGAAATGCCGTATTGGCGCAGCCTTGATTGCTGATGCAGAAAAGTCAGGTAAATTGAAGCCGGGCATGCACATTGTTGAGCCAACCAGTGGTAATACCGGTATTGCGCTGGCATTTGTAGCAGCGGCTAAAGGCTATGATATTACCTTAACCATGCCATCCAGCATGAGTATTGAACGCCGTAAAGTGGTGAAAGCATTAGGTGCTAATTTAGTACTGACAGATCCAGCCAAAGGCATGAAAGGCGCGGTGGAAGAAGCACAACGTCTGGTGAATGAAAATCCTGAACTGTATTACCTGCCACAACAGTTTGAAAATCCGGCCAACCCAAAAATCCATGAAGAGACGACCGGTCCTGAAATCTGGGAAGCGACTGGAGGTAATGTCGATATTCTGGTAGCGGGTGTAGGTACAGGCGGTACGATTACCGGTATTTCACGCTTTTTTGAAAAAGTGAAAAACAAGCCGATTTATTCAGTTGCTGTAGAGCCTGCTGAATCTGCCATTATTGGTCAGGCAAAACGTGGTGAGACACTCACTCCAGGACCACATAAAATTCAGGGTATTGGCGCGAACTTTATTCCAAAGAACCTGGATCTGGATCTGGTAGATGAAGTGATTGCCATTACTAGTAGCGATGCAGTGGAATGGGCACGTAAAACTGCGACTCAAGAAGGCATCTTGGTGGGTATTTCAAGTGGTGCTGCAATGGCTGCAGCTGCGCAACTGGCTGCACGTCCTGAAAATGCAGGCAAAAATATCGTGGTGATTCTGCCAGATGGTGGTGAGCGCTATTTATCTTCAATTCTTTTTGAAGATATTTCTGCTGAGTAAATATTTAACAAATTAGTTTCACTAAATCTCGAAAAAGCCTGAAGTCATCTTTGGGCTTTTTTATTGGACTTTATGCCTTCATATAATGAAAGATCAAGAATTTAAACCAGAAGCTTGACCTTCCCATTATGGTAATGTTTAAGCTATAGCATAGGCAGTGAATGGGTGAATGGAGAGTGCAGAATGAATAAACCAGCAACCACACAGTTGTACGAACAGCAGGTACAGATTTCAGGAATGACCTGTGCCTCTTGTGTCGCACGTGTGGAAAAAGCCTTAAAGAAAATTGAAGGTGTGGTGGAAGCGAACGTCAATCTCTCCACTGAACAGGCTTTTTTAAAAAGTGAACAACCTATTCCTGCAACGCAACTCGTCAATGCTATCAATAAAATCGGTTTTGAAGCCGTGATCCAGCAGTTTGATTTAAATATTGAAGGCATGACCTGTGCCTCTTGTGTAGCTCGTGTTGAAAAAGCCTTGAAAAAAGTCGATCAGGTACTGGATGCGCAGGTTAATCTGGCAACCGAAAAAGCTCACGTCACTGCAATTCGTCCTCTCGCTGTTTCCCAACTGGTTAAGGCGGTACAAAAGGCCGGCTTTGATATTCAAACCGACCGAATTGAACTGGCTATTGAAGGAATGACCTGTGCCTCCTGTGTGGCACGTGTAGAAAAGGCTTTATTAAAAGTCGATCAGGTAAGTGAAGCACACGTCAATCTCGCCACTGAAACAGCTTCGGTCAAGGCGCCGCGTAGTCAGCTTCCAGCTTTAATTGCTGCTGTCAAAAAAGCTGGCTATAACGCCCATGAAAAATTAGATACACAGGCTACCGATGCCCAGACGGCATTTCAGGAAAAGAAAACCGCTGAAACTGAACAGCTAAAACGTGACTTATGGTTAGCACTAATTCTGGCTGTTCCGGTGTTTATTCTGGAAATGGGTTCACATCTGATTCCGGCTTTTCATCACTGGATTGCACATACGCTAGGTACCCAAAACAGCTGGTATATCCAGTTTGTACTGACGACTCTGGTTTTGCTGATTCCAGGACGGCGGTTTTATCAGCATGGGATTCCGGCATTGTTGCGACTGGCACCCGATATGAATTCTCTGGTTGCCGTGGGAACAATAGCCGCTTATGGATTTTCCTGTATTTCCACTTTCTTTCCGCAATTATTGCCGCAAAGCACTGTACATGTGTATTTCGAAGCGGCGGCTGTGATTGTTGCCTTGATCTTACTGGGACGTTATCTGGAAGCTCGAGCCAAAGGTAAAACCTCTGAAGCGATTCAATATCTGGTTGGCTTGCAGCCAAAAACTGCTCGAGTACAGCAAAATGGAACCTGGGTTGATCTGAAAATTGCTGATGTACAGCAGGGCATGCTGATCGAGATTCGTCCGGGTGAGAAAGTCGCAGTTGATGGTGAAGTCGTTTCTGGTCAAAGTTATATCGATGAAGCGATGATCAGCGGTGAACCTTTAGCCGTGGCTAAACAGGCTGGAGATCGGGTGATTGGCGGAACGGTAAATCAGAATGGCACCTTGCAGATCAAGGCGACAGCAGTCGGACAAGATTCAGTTCTAGCTCAGATTATTCATATGGTGGAACAGGCACAAGGCGCAAAACTTCCCATTCAGGCGGCAGTCGATAAAGTGACCTTATGGTTTGTACCGGCTGTGATGCTGCTCGCGACTTTGACTTTTATTGTCTGGTTCCTGTTGGGTCCTGAACCGAATCTGACTTATGCACTGGTCAATGCTGTTGCAGTACTGATTATTGCCTGTCCTTGTGCAATGGGCCTGGCTACGCCAACATCTATTATGGTCGGCACCGGCCGGGCAGCAGAGCTGGGTATCTTGTTCCGTAAAGGCGAAGCATTGCAACTCTTGCAGCAAACCAGAGTTGTGGCGGTGGATAAAACCGGAACCTTAACTGAAGGGAAACCAGCCCTAACCGATTTTGCAGTGACATCTGGTTTTGAGCAGCAAATAGTATTGCAAATGGTCGCAGCAGTGGAAGCCAAATCCGAACATCCCATTGCTCATGCGATTGTGGAAGCTGCGAAAGCACAACAGTTGCAACTACCTGAAGTCAGTGATTTTGATTCAATCACTGGTGCAGGCGTGAAAGCTCAAGTTTCAGGTCAGCAAATTCATATTGGCGCAGAACGCCTGATGCAGCAATTGGGCTTAAGTGTCGATATTTTTAAAGAGAAAGCACAACAGTTAGGCGAGCAGGGACGCACGCCTTTATATGTCGCGATAGATCAGCAGTTGGCTGCCATTATTGCTGTGGCTGATCCGATTAAAGCCACAACCTATAGTGCGATTCAGGCCTTACATGATCAAGGCTTAAAGATTGCCATGATTACCGGTGATAACCAGCATACTGCACAGGCCATTGCCAGACAGTTGAAGATTGATCATGTCATTGCTGAAGTTCTGCCTAATGAAAAAGTCGATGCGGTACGCCAACTCCAACAGCAACATGGCATCGTCACTTTTGTCGGTGACGGGATTAATGATGCACCTGCTTTGGCTCAGGCCGATGTTGGAATGGCAATAGGAACTGGTACGGATGTCGCAATCGAAGCAGCAGACGTGGTGCTGATGTCTGGAAATTTACAGCATGTGGCAACCGGTATTGGCCTGAGTCAGGCGACCATGCGCAATATCAAACAGAACCTGTTCTGGGCCTTTGTCTATAATATTGCCTTGATTCCGATTGCTGCCGGTCTGTTGTATCCATTCTTCGGTATTTTGTTATCACCGATGTTTGCAGCAGGCGCGATGGCATTATCCTCAGTTTTTGTGGTCAGCAATGCGCTTCGTTTAAAGACTTATCAGCCGATCCAGTTGAAGGAGGCAGTGTAATGAATATTGGACAGGCCGCGAAACGCTCCGGGATCTCGGCCAAAATGATCCGTTATTATGAAGATATCGGTTTATTACCCAATCCTAAACGTAGCGATTCGGGTTATCGTATCTATAGTGACGATGACATCAAGACTTTAAGTTTTATTCAGCATGCGCGTGAACTGGGTTTTTCTTCTGAACAGATGAAAGAATTGCTCGGCCTGTGGCTGAACGATGCCAGACACAGCAGTGATGTCAAACAGTTGGCGCAAAAGCATATCGAGTTACTGCAACAGAAAATTGCGGACATGCAAAATATGATGAAAATTTTGCAGCAATCGGTTGCACAGTGTGCTGGAGATGAGCAATCTGACTGTCAGATTCTGAAACAGATTGAGCAGGGTGTGTCACATGGGAAAACTGCACATACGGCTATCAAAGCAGATCAATAGCCTTGAATTAAAATTCGCTTAACCCAAATTTAAACTGATCAAAGGGAGATCAAGATGAAATTCCGTATTGAAAATATGACTTGTGGTGGTTGTGCACGTAGTGTGACGGCAACCATTCAGGAGCTGGATGAAAATGCTAAAGTAGATGTTGATGTGGTCAGCAAAATGGTGGAAGTTGAATCGAGTGCAAGCGAATCTGAGATTATCGCGGCATTAACTGAAGATGGCTTCCCGCCTGAAACTATGGCTTGATATTTGCCATTTAAAAAATAATTCTAAAATGCCTAATCATGATTAGGCATTTTTTATGAAACTGCCGATATTTTATCTGGCGTCATCAATGCCTGATTAATATATAGCTTAATCAGGCGTTCACGTGAACCAATCGCTTTTTGATAACTGGTCGAATTTAATAATAATGAAGCGCCATAAGTGACTGTCCAGATATAAGATAAATAATCCCGGATTGACATGGCACTGTCTAAAGATACCAGATAATCATGGGTCATATCTTTAATGCGGATAATCCGTTCTTCACGAATACGATAGAGTTCCTGAAATAACTCTTTCAGGTTTTTTTCATTATTGGTTAAACGCTCTTCAATAACATGCAGCAAAATAGTCCGGTTTGAATTGAGCATGTGATAAAGCATATATTGCGAAACATAATTTTTAATATCGTTATTATATTTATCGGAAATTGCCAGAATTCTTTTTTCATTCAGAATGATGAGTTCTAAATATAACTGGTTCTTGCTTTTAAAATGCTTGTAGATGGTTCCTTTGGCGATGTCCAGTTCTTCAGCAAGTTCACTCAAGGTGATGTCCTGATTATTATCAAGCAGTAGACTTTCCGCCATGCTCAGGATCTTCTCTTTACGAAGAAGGAAGTTCTGCTGTCTTACAGTCGTCATCTTCTTGACTCATCATTTTCGAAAAGGAACCTACTAAGAATATGCTATTTTCACAGGTATAGCTATAAAACTAAGGTCGTGATATTTATCTAAATTTGTATATTTATTCAACATTTCTTGTAGAAAAAAGTCATATACAGCTGCGCTAAAAATATTGTCAAGAAAATTGAACCCTTGAGATCAACTTTGCTAAATAAAATTCCATTTTCAATATATTTGATTTATGGTTTTAGGGCATAAAGCTGAATCATATTTTCGTTTTAAACCCAGACCAGACAAGGTTTAGCGAAGTGAAGCCAGAGTCATTTTAACAGCTTAAATTTTTCATTCATCAATGGATTTAAGTTTTAATGATTCAGTAAATACCAGAGGTATAAAGTTTTTGATTTTAAATTTTATATCGCTAATTTATGTCAATGAATTCATCGCCAGATTAATTCGATATGATGATTTTTGAATGACATGCATGGATTCGAGCAAAAAGCCTCAAAATATTTTCTCGAATCCATAATGAAAAAATACTCAGTAACAGGATTGAGTATCACCATTTTAGGAAGTTGAAAATGCCGATTTATAATGCGCCGCTGAAAGACATGGAATTTATTTTAAATGATGTATTTCATGCTGAACAATTTTGGCAAGGTAACGAAAATCTTGCACATCTCGATATGGCGACTGCAAATGCGGTTCTGGAAGAAATGGCAAAATTTTCAAAAAATGTCATTCTTGATCTGAATCGTCCTGCAGATGAAGAGGGTGGTGCTCAGTTTAACAATGGTGTGGTGACGACACCCAAAGGTTTTAAAGAAGCGTTCAGACAGTTTGCCGAAGGTGGCTGGGTAGGCTTGGGTGCTCCTGAAGAATGGGGCGGACAAAACATGCCGAAGATGCTCACGGTTCTAGCGGATGAAATGATCTGGAGCACCAATCCATCTTTTATGCTTTATCCGCTATTAACGGTGGGTGCAGGTATGGCCATCAATGACCGCGCCTCACAGGAACAAAAAGAAACTTATTTACCAAAATTCTATACGGGTGAATGGTCGGGCACCATGTGCCTGACTGAACCACATTCCGGCACAGATCTTGGCATTATCAAGACTAAAGCTGAACCGAATGAAGATGGTTCATACAATATTACCGGCACCAAAATTTTTATTACCAGCGGCGAGCATGATCTGAGTGAAAATATCATTCATCTGGTGCTGGCCAAAACCCCAAACGCGCCAGCAGGTTCACGCGGTATTTCTCTGTTTATTGTCCCTAAATTCCTGGTCAATGCAGACGGTTCCCTGGGTGAGCGCAATGCAGTGGCTGCCGGTTCGATCGAACATAAGATGGGCATCAAAGGCTCAGCAACCTGCGTCATGAACTTTGATGGTGCTAAAGGCTATATGGTGGGCAATGAAAATGAAGGTCTGGCGGGCATGTTCGTGATGATGAACTACGAACGTTTGTCGATGGGGATTCAAGGCATTGGCGCGGCAGAATTTGCTTATCAGAATGCCGCACAATATGCGACCGACCGTTTACAGGGCCGTGCATCAACCGGTGCTAAATCACCAGAAAAACCAGCCGATTCAATTCTGGTACATGGTGATGTACGCCGTATGTTGCTGAATGTGCGTGCCAATAATGAAGCTTCTCGTGCTTTCGCAGTCTATGTCGGCCAGCAGCTGGATATTACCAAATACTCCACCGACCCTGAGGCGGTACGTAAAGCAACTGATCGTGTGGCTTTATTAACGCCTATTGCCAAAGCTTACCTCACCGATAAAGCACTGGATGCTGCACTTGAAGCACAAATGTGCTTCGGTGGTCATGGCTATATCCGTGAATGGGGCATGGAACAATGTATCCGTGACCTGCGCATTTCACAGATCTATGAAGGGACCAATGGGGTGCAGGCAATTGACCTGATTGGCCGTAAAACTACGAAATGTAAAGGTGCATATATTGCAGAGTATATTGCAGAAATCCGTGAATTTGCCCAAGGTCTGGATGATGCCTTAACGATTAAAAAGGCAACCTTAGATACCTGTCAGCAACTGGAAGATATTACCAATTTTATTGTTGAGCAGTCTCAGCAGAATCCTGATTTCGCCAACTCCATTGCTGTTGATTATCTGCACGCCGTAGGTTTGTTGAGCTTCGTCTATATGTATGCGCGTATCAGTAAAGCGGCGGCTACCAAAGAAGAAAGCTATTTCCAGAATAAACTGGTACTGGCTAATTACTATATTGCTAAAGTACTCCCGGATTTGAGTGCGAGAATTCAACGTATTCAGGCAGGTGCGGAGCTGGTGATGCAATTGCCAGAAGAATATTTCACTGCACAGGCCTAAACCCGCAAATATTGCGAAGGACGAACACTGTAGAGCTATTACTTTGCAGTGTTGATAACAATGATGTTAAAGGATGAGATTAGAATGATTGTAATTGTAGAAGCTGTACGTACCGCAATGGGCGGTTTTCAAGGCTCACTTTCAAGCTGTACGGCACCAGATTTGGGTGCTGTAGCGATCAAGGAAGCGGTAGCGCGTGCAGGTCTGGCAGCCAATGATATTGATGAAGTGATTATGGGCTGCGTTCTTCCTGCCGGTTTAAAACAGGGTCCGGCACGTCAGGCCATGCGTCAGGCGGGTCTACCGGATTCCACCGGGGCGACCACGATTAATAAAATTTGTGGTTCAGGCATGAAGGCGGTGATGCAAGCAGCAGACGCAATCAAGGCCGGTTCAGCAGAGATTGTGGTTGCAGGTGGTATGGAATCGATGTCAAACGCACCCTATTTAATGGACAAGGCACGGGCCGGATTCCGTATGGGGCATGGAAAAGTCATTGACCATATGTTCCAGGAAGGTCTGGAAGATGCGGAAACAGGTCTGTCGATGGGAATCCTTGCTCAGGAAATGGCAGATAAAAAGGGCTATACCCGTGAGCAGCAGGATGCCTATGCGATTGGCTCATTAAATAAAGCCGTGACAGCGGTGCAGCAAGGTTTCTTTAAAGATGAAATCGTACCGGTCACTGTCAGTAGCCGTAAAGGCGATGTCGTGGTAGAACAGGATGAACAGCCTTTAAATGCCAAGGCTGACAAAATTCCAACCTTACGTCCAGCTTTCAAAAAGGATGGAACAATTACTGCGGCAAATGCCAGTTCAATTTCCGATGGTGCTTCAGCACTGGTCGTAACATCGAGCGAGATTGCAGCACAGCGTAACCTGAAACCTCTAGCGAATATTCTGGCTTATGCCAGCCATTCGCAGCATCCATCAGAATTCACCATTGCACCAGTGGGCGCGATTGAAAAAGTCTTGCAAAAAACGGGTTGGGATGCTCAGGACGTAGACCTTTGGGAAATTAATGAAGCTTTTGCCATGGTAACCATGTTAGCAATAGATGCTTTTAAACTTGATCCAGCAAAAGTGAACGTTAATGGTGGGGCATGTGCGCTTGGTCATCCCCTAGGTTCTTCCGGTTCCCGAATTATTGTGAGCTTGATTCATGCCTTAAAGCGTACTGGTGGCAAGAAAGGCATTGCAGCACTGTGTATTGGCGGTGGGGAAGCAACAGCGATTGCTGTAGAACTGATTTAAGTCTTTTCATAATTGCATGATCATATGCTTAAAGTAGCAAACTTAAATATTTTTTGAATTAGACCACAATGCTTCTGGTACGCCAGGAGCAGGCGTCTCTTTATTTTTAATTTTTGAGAATTTTTATGAACGGTTTAGAGCGTATTCGTTTGCTCGCATTACAAGATAAAGTAGTACCTGTAGAAAAAGCACTACAATTGATTCAAGATGGTGATGTAATTGGTTTGAGCGGTTTTGGCGGCGCCGGTGAAGCGAAAACTGTGCCTTTGGCATTGGCTGAATATGCCCGGCAGCATCCGATCCATATTACCTTGGCGACAGGTGCAAGTCTGGGGAACCGGATTGATGGGAAACTGAATGAAGCTAACGTTATAACCCGCCGTTATCCTTATCAGGCTGATCCTTCTTTACGTCAGGCCATCAATAATGGTGAAGTGATGTATATCGATCAGCATCTTTCTGAACTGGCAGACAATATCCGTCATAAAAACCTGCCGGCGATTAATGTAGCTATAATTGCCGCAACGGCCATTACTGAAGATGGCCAGATTATTCCGACCGGTTCTTGTGGAAACTCGGCGAATTTCATCGAAATGGCAGATCGGGTCATTGTTGAAATTGATACAACAGTTAATCCGGTGCTAGAAGGCGTACATGATATTTATTTGCCTAAAACCCGTCCAAACCGTGGCCCGATTCCTTTGACGCAAGCCAGTGACAAGATAGGTACAATCGGAATCCATGTTGCACCTGAAAAAATTGCTGCGATTGTCATTAATGAGATTCCGGATACTTCTTTCGCAATGGATGAGCCGGATGAAGAAACACTGGCGATTGCCAGCCACTTAATTCAATTCTTTGAAAATGAAGTCGCCGCAGGACGATTACCTGAAAATCTGGGGCCGCTGCAGTCCGGAGTAGGTTCCGTGGCAAATGCCGTATTTGCAGGTTTTGAACATTCTAATTTCAATAATCTTGAAATGTATTCTGAAGTCCTGCAAGACTGTACTTTCCAGCTTATCGATTCAGGAAAAATGACCTTTGCTTCTGGTTGTTCCATGACCCTGAGCGATGAATGTGCGGCACGGGTGATGAAGAATTTTGATCAGTACAAAGATAAAATTGTCTTACGCCCGCAAGAACTTTCCAACAACCCTGAGCTGATTCGCCGTCTGGGTATAATTGCAATCAATACCGCACTGGAGTTTGATATTTACGGGAATGTGAATTCAACCCATGTCGCTGGCACCAAGATGATGAATGGTATTGGCGGCTCAGGTGATTTTACCCGTCATGCACATATTGCGATTTTTGTGACTAAATCCTATGCCAAAGGTGGTGCGATTTCGTCTGTGGTTCCACTGGTGAGCCATACAGATCATACTGACCATGACGTGGATATTCTGGTAACAGAGCAAGGTTTGGCCGATCTGCGCGGATTGGCACCACGTGAACGTGCCCGCAAGATTATCGATATTTGTGCTCATCCCGATTATCGTAAAAGTCTGAATGATTACTTTGAGCGCGCCTGTGCGCATGGTGGGCAAACACCGCATTTGTTAAATGAAGCTTTGTCCTGGCATGCCCAGTTTGAAGAAACCGGTTCAATGAAAATTGCTTAGTTCTCTTTCTTAAAATAAGCCCAAAATAAAGCCTGTGAATCACGGGCTTTATTTATTGTACTAGATAAATATTTTAGTTCTGAATCAGACGTGGGTTATTAAAGACTTTATCCAAGATATGCCGATGAATGAAACGCAGTTTATCTTTCACAGCTTCAGTCAGCTTAAAGGGGTAAGCATCTTCCAGACCCATACTGCGGTTTAAGGCATTCAAATTAAAAGTCAGGGTGACCCAGTTTTCCAGGATATGTTCAAAATCCTGTCCACCAATCGGGCATTCTTTAAAGTCCATACTGGCTAGATTTCGGCCATTACCTTCCACGCGTAGACCGGCATAAAATGCAGTTTCCAGTGTTTCCATGATATGCAGATAATGTGACCAGGTTTCAGCCCAATCTTCCCACGGGTGTGCAGTGGCATAGGGACTAATATATTTTTCATGCCAGTTGATAGGCGCACCTTGATTATAGTGCCTCTCTAGTGCTTCACTATAATTTTGCCGCTCATCTCCAAAATAATGGCGAAGTTCATCGAGTAATTCCGGATGTAGATGCTGGATGACATTAAAATAAAAATGCCCACTTTCATGACGAAAATGCCCTAATAATGTCCTGTAATTTTCACCCATATTGACCCGGGTTGTTTCCCGATAAACCACATCGGCCTCGAAGGCATTTAAGGTAATCACCCCATTGGCATGGCCGGTAAGTACTGGCTTGTCTTTTTCAGGAAGAAGAAAATCAAAACGCAAACCTAATGGATCATCATCCGAATGTTTTGGACGAGGCATAATGTTCATACGTTGGGTCAGATATAGAAACCGGCGTTTGGCTTCCTCAAGCCGATACCAGTAAATCATGTTTTCGGCATTTTCCAGATTTGGAATTACATGAGTCAGCTGGCAGGATTCGCAAAAATCTTCCTCGTCATCTACGGGGATCATCCAGTTACATACCTGATGATGGGTATAGTTATAACAAGGTTTATAACGGGAATATTGATACTTCTCGGCAACGGGAACCCACTCCTGAGCATTCAGCTTTTTAAATGTCGTCATTTCTTTTTCGGATGCGATATAGCCGATAGGAGAAAGGCAGTGATCACATACGAATTTGGCGAAAAAGATCTGCTGTTCGCAAACTGGACATTCAAAATACTTCATCGATACTCCCTGCAAAATGAATGAATTACAATGAATTACTGAAACTCTATAATTTATATTCAGATTGCATTGCGGAATTTTATCCTGTTTAAAAATTCATCATAAAAATTTCTTAAAAAACACTATGTTGATTAATTGTAAAATGCATGTGATCGATTATTCATTAAATTATGGTTTAGTGACTGTTTATAGACGAAAAGCTGACAGAAATAAAAAAACCGATGAACTGACTTATGTATTTTTTTCTTAAATAAAAACGAGAGTATCAATTTAAAAAAACTGAATAATGCAAACTATAAAAAATTAGAGATCAAAAATTATTGAAAAAAATTGATTGAATCGCGTTTTTCAAAAGACCTAAATGGTATATATTTTGCTCAATTTTAAAACATATATCATGCTGAAAAATAAATTATTTTTCATTTTTTAGTTCTGCTTTTGGTGTATTAAAATATGAGGAAGATAAGAAAAGCCACTGTTCAGGACACACTTGCCATTGCGAACGTTATTGTCCCCTTTGCTGATGCCTTGATTTCTAGTGAAGAGGGAAGAAAACGTTTTCAGCCTGACATTCTTCAGACCATTTTTGACCGAGCTGATATTCATTATTTTATTGGAGAAATTAATCAAAAAATTGTGGGCGTGGTGGCCTATATGGAACCTGCACACTTCATGCACTTTTTTCTGGATCCAGCTTATCAGGGGCAGGGATATGGACGACAAATGTGGAATTTTTTAGAAGAACAAATCTGTAATCAAGGGCATCAAAGGATCACAGTCAAATCCAGTTTATATGGCTTCAATATTTATAAAAAATTTGGTTTTGTAGAAACAGGTGAACTTACTCACAAACATGGCATTCGCTTTATTCCAATGGAAAAAGTTTATCCTGTTGAATCAAATATAGCTCCCTTAGAATAGGAAAGTCTTTTATTATAATTTAATCAAGAATCTGGAGCTATTTTCTTATTTTTTCAGCATAGTTCAAATCTAAGAAATCAATTTTATCCCTATCAGACTGATAAATTTTAATTATTTCTAAATTAGAAAATTAAACTTTTAGCTATTAGCCATTATCTCTTTTTTAATTAGTCATAGATTGTACTAAGGCATAGAATTAATTCACTTTTACGGTACTAATGATCAGGGTATGGCAATCAGCTGGATTTTCTTTACTTTAATGGCTGCATTTATGCAGGCCTGGCGAAATGCCTTTCAAAAGCAGCTCAGTACCACTGTCGATATTTGGGGCGTGACACTGGCACGTTTCCTGTTTGGCTTTCCGTTGGCCGGGCTTTACATTGCAGCTTTATACCACTTCAAACCGGTAGAAAGTGTGGTGCATTCTACCCCGAAGTACTGGATCTATATCCTGATTGCGGGTATCAGCCAGATTCTGGCAACCGCCTTGATGGTGCAGCTGTTTAAACAGAAAAATTATGCGATTGGCGTTGGACTGGCAAAAAGTGAAGCGATTCTGGCAGCCATTATCGGAGTGATTTTTCTATCAGATCATCTTTCTGTACTGGCATGGATCGGGGTGCTGATCGGTGGTTATGCTGTGTTTTTGCTTAGTAAAGGCAATCAGCTGACCGGCTTATCCACCAAGACTTTAGCCATCGGAATCGGCAGCGGTTTGAGCTTTGCTATTACTTCACTCTTGGTACGTGAAGCCAGTCTGGAACTACCGATGTTGCCAACCGTGCATCGTGCTTCATGGGTACTGATTTCAGTGATTGGTTTCCAGTGCATCAGTATGCTGATTTACCTCAGTCTGTTTAGCCGAAAAACCTTAGTTGCCATGTGGCAACGTTTGGGGCTTACTTTTAAAGTCAGTTTTTGTAGCTTTATGGCCTCCCTTGGCTGGTTTACCGCCATGAGTATGATGAGCGTGCCAATCGTGAAAACCTTGGGACAAATCGAAATCCTATTCAGTCTGCTAATCTCCGCTTATTTCTTTAAAGAAAAACTGGCGCGTGCCGAACATTGGGGCTTGGGGCTGGTGGTGATTGCAGCGATGCTAGTGATCTGGGCTTAACAAATACTCGAATAAAAGAAAGCCACGAATTATCGTGGCTTTTTTATAAGAATGAATTAAGCAGCAAGAAAAGTTTGTACTGCCTGATTAAAGGCTTCCGGTTGTTCAATATTGGAAATATGCGAAGCATTGATTTCAAACAACTGGCTATTCGCAATACGTTGCTGCATAAACTGTCCATCTGCAACAGTCGTCACCGGATCCTGCTGACCCGCAATAATCAGCACAGGGATTTGAATGCTACTAAGTTGTTCGCGGACATCCGCCTTAGCCAGAGCTTCACAGCAGTTTGTATAGCCTTCTGGGCTGCCAGCTCCGAGGTCGTTTGAAAGTTCTGCAACGACTGCCGGGTTGCTCTGGATAAAGGGATCGGTAAACCAGCGTGATGCCGCAGTTGCAGCAATCGGAGCAAGACCTTGCTCACGGACAAGCGCAGCACGGTCTTGCCATGCCTGTTCCTGTCCAATTTTGGCTGCAGTATTGCAGACAATCACGTGGCTAAAACGTTCTGGTTTATGAATCGCCAACCATTGACCGGTTAAGCCACCCATAGAAATACCACAGAATGCTGCTTTTGCAATATCCAAATGATCCAGTAGATTCACGACATCCTGACCCAGCTGCTCCAAGCTATACGGGCCTTGTGGTGCTTCCGAACCACCATGACCACGGGTGTCATAGCAGATTACGTAATGATCCTGCTGGAAATGTTCAATCTGTGGCTGCCACATGCTGTATTTGGTACCCAGTGAGTTGGAAAATACCAAGGCAGGTTTGTTGGCATCCCCAAAAGTCTGGTAATTGATCTGGGCATCATTTGATGTAAATGTTGGCATTAAAATCCCTCCCGGCCTCCCTTTAAAAAAGGGAGGGGTTCATATTTTTAATTGTGCATTACACACGTTCAATAATCAGCGCGATACCTTGACCTACGCCAATGCACATAGAGCAGAGAGCATATTTCCCGCCAGTCTGTTCCAGCTGGTTCAGTGCGGTTGTCACCAGACGGGCACCGGAAGCACCGAGTGGATGGCCAATGGCAATGGCACCGCCATTCGGGTTTACATGGGCAGCATCATTTGGAAGGCCAAGGTCACGGGTCACGGCTAAGGCCTGTGCAGCAAAGGCTTCATTCAGTTCAATGACATCCATCTGATCTAGTGTCAAACCGGTCTGGGCCAGTAGCTTTTTAATCGCTGGTGCCGGACCAAAGCCCATAATGCGTGGCTCTACACCGACAACCGTTGAACCAATAATTTTGGCACGTGGTTTTAAACTATAGTGTTGAACGGCTTCATCGGATGCAATCAGGAGTGCCGCTGCACCATCGTTAATGCCAGAAGCATTGCCTGCCGTCACCGTACCATCTGCTTTGACGACTGGTTTTAACTTAGTTAAACCTTCTAGTGTTGTAGAAGCACGAGGATGTTCATCAGTATCTACCACAACTGGTTCGCCTTTACGCTGAGGAATCACCACGGGCACGATTTCATTTTTAAAGAAACCTTTGGCTTGTGCTGCTGCTGTACGTTGCTGGCTGGTCAGGGCAAACTTGTCTTGATCTTCACGGTTGATATTGAACTGTTCTGCCAGATTTTCAGCCGTTTGCGGCATGGTTTCTACGCCGTACATTTCTTTCAGTTTCGGATTGATAAAACGCCAGCCCATGGTGGTGTCTTCAATCTTCTGGCTACGGCCATACGCTGTTTCTGACTTGCCCATCACGAATGGGGCACGCGACATGCTTTCTACACCACCGGCAATAATCAGATGGGCTTCACCGGCTTTAATCGCACGTGCTGCCATCGCGACTGCATCCATCGATGAACCACACAGACGGTTCACGGTCGTTGCCGGCACCTGATAAGGCAGACCTGCAAGTAGTGAAGACATACGACCGACGTTACGATTGTCTTCACCGGCCTGATTGGCACAGCCATAAATCACGTCATCGACCTGTTCCCAGTTTACCGATGGGTTACGTTCCATCAAAGCTTTAATTGGCAGCGCACCTAAATCATCTGCACGGACAGGCGCGAGGCCACCGGCATAACGGCCGAATGGGGTACGGATGGCATCGATGATATATGCATTTTTCATTTATTAAATTCCTTGTTCCTTTAAATCCCCCTAAATCCCCCTTTATCAAAGGGGGACTTTTCCTCCCTTTCTTGTGCTGAATTTTAAAAGCTGTGCTTTAAAACTCACTCAGGGAGGTTAGGAGGGATTATTAACCCTGTGTCGCATCAATCAGTGGTGCACCCGTCATGGACTGCAATTCTTCAAATGATAGACCTTCGACTTTTTCAATGACTTTCATGCCATCAGCAGTGACATCAATTACACACAGGTCAGTATAGATGCGGTCCACACATTTCAGGCCAGTCGCAGGATAAGTCAGTTCAGCCACAATCTTAGGTTCGCCTTTTTTAGTGACGTGATCAGTAGTGATAAAGACTTTCTTGGCGCCGACGGCCAGATCCATCGCACCGCCGACTGCAGGAATTGCATCCGGTGCACCAGTATGCCAGTTGGCCAAATCACCATTTTCAGCCACCTGGAACGCGCCCAGTACCGCGATGTCTAAGTGACCGCCACGCATCATCGCGAATGAATCACCATGATGGAAGAAAGAACCACCTTCGAGCAAGGTCACGAATTCTTTACCGGCATTAATCAGTTCTGGATCACGGTCTTCTTCAGCAGGAGGAGGACCGAAAGCCAGCAGGCCATTTTCAGAGTGCAGGAATACGTCTTTGTCGCTTGGCAGGTAGCTTGAAATCTTGGTTGGTAAACCAATACCGAGGTTCACATAAGCACCATCAGGAATGTCTTGTGCCACACGTTCAGCGATCTGGTCACGGGTCAGTTTGTTATAGCTCATGAATCTTCTCCTTATCCGTGATTACTGTGCAGGTTTAACTTGAACAACGTGTTGAACAAAAATTCCTGGGGTAATGATGTGCTCTGGATCCAGTGCACCCAGTTCAACCACCTCAGAAACCTGTGCAATGGTTACATCAGCTGCCATCGCCATAATCGGGCCAAAGTTACGGGCAGATTTACGGTAGACCAGATTGCCCCAACGGTCGCCCTGATGGGCCTTAATTAAAGCAAAGTCAGCTTTAATCGGATTTTCCAGGACAAAATCTTTGCCTTCATAGTTCAAGGTTGGTTTGCCTTCAGCCAGCAAGGTACCAAAACCGGTTGGGGTATAGATTGGACCTAAGCCCATACCTGCTGCCTGAATACGGCAAGCCAGATTACCTTGCGGCACCAGTTCCAGTTCGATCTTGCCTGCACGATAGAGTTCGTCAAATACCCAGGAATCAGACTGACGCGGGAAAGAGCAGATAATTTTACGCACAGCGCCCGCTTTAAGCAGTTTCGCCAGACCATAGTCGCCATTACCAGCATTATTATTGACAATAATAAGATCCTTGATTCCCAATTCGATCAGACCATCAATCAGTTCAGCAGGCTGACCCGCTGTCCCAAATCCGCCGATCATAATGGTAGAACCATCCTTGATCTGGGAAAGTGCTTCTTTCAATGATAATGAACTTTTATCTATCATAATCTGGTCCTTACATACCCTAAACTAATGGATGTCTTTAAATTCGTTTTGAATCTGATGTTGCAACCGGAACAGCATTACGGTCTTTCTGTGACAGCAGAAAATGTGCTACCAGGCCAATACAAATCCCCCAAAAGACTGAACTCAGCCCCAAGAAATGCATGCCGGAAGCAGTTGCTAAAAAGGTGATCAGTGCGGCATCACGTTGCGACTCTTTGCCCATCGCCATAGAGATGTTAGTGGCAATTGCTCCGAGTAAGGCCAGTCCTGCCAAAGCTGCAATTAATTCCTTCGGCATCAGGCTAAACAGCATGACAATGCTGCCGGCAAACAGGCCGCCTAAAATATAAAAAAGCCCGTTCGCCACACCCGCGATATAACGCTTTTCTTTCAGCTCGTGCGCGTCTTTGCTTAAACACAATGCGGCCGTAATAGAGGCCAATACAATAGTAATCCCCCCCACACAGGCTACTGCGAGCGAGGCAATACTGGTTGCACTGATAATTGGCTTGGCAGGCATGTCATATCCACTGATCTTGATAATGGCCATTCCTGGTAAGAACTGGCCCGACAGACTGACCAGAATAAGCGGGAGGGCCAGATTCAGGGTGGAACTCCAAGTCCATTCCGGTGCAATAAATTGCGGAATTGCCAGACTGAAATCTGCCGTGACCGGATTAATCTTGCCCAGCAGCATGCTTAAAATCACACCGGCAACCAGCACCCAGACCATGGCATAACGTGGACTGAAACGCTTGGCCAGCAAAAACACCGCCAGCATGCCAAAGACGATATAGGGCATGGTATCGGTCGCGGTGAACAGTCCTAAACCAAACTGCAGTAAAATTCCGGCCATCATTCCGGCAGCGACTTCCTGGGGAATCCAGGACAGCAATTTGTCGAAATAACCGGTAATCCCAATGAGAAAAATCACCACAGCAGAGGTGATATAGGCCGCAACCGCTTCATTGAGCGAAATATCGGGAAACAGCGTGACCAATAGTGCCGTTCCGGGCGCAGACCAGGCGGTGACAACAGGTATTTTGTATTTAATCGATAAAAAGATACCTGCGAGCGCCGCACCAATAGAAATTCCCCAAATCCATGAAATCATCATGTCTGGGGAAACCTGGGCTTGCTGCGCTGCCTGGAAAAAAATGATCAGTGGTCCTGAATAGGAAATCAGCACTGCTAGAAATCCTGCAACAGTCGCTGAAATTGACCAGTCATTTTTTAATGTCTGAAACAGGGTGTTCATTGGTAATGTGCCTCCTTGCGTCGAACCATGAGCCTGTCAAAAATCGTGATGATCAGGACTAGCCTTGATCTCCACCACCGACCGGTACTACGGTACCTGTCATATAAGATGATTCATCTGAAGCCAGGAACAGAATGGCATTGACCTGTTCCTGGATCGTGCCATAGCGTTTCATATGGCTGCGATCCTTGGTCTGGTCGACCACATCCTGCATCCATTGTTCTTCCTGTTCGCTCAGCGGTTTGGCATTGCGTGGAATCTTGCGTGGCGGTGCTTCGGTACCACCTGTTGCCACAGCATTCACGCGGATACCATCTTTGGCATAGGCAAAGGCTAGGGAAGCGGTCAGCGCATTCACGCCACCTTTGGATGCTGAATACGGCGCACGATGAATCCCACAGGTTGCAATCGAAGACACATTCACGATGGTGCCATGTTGCTGCTTGATCATTTGCGGTAGTACTGCACGGCAGCACCACATTGTTGGGAAAAGAGAGCGGTTCACTTCCTTGATGATTTCTTCTTCAGAGAATTCTTCAAAAGGTTTCATCCAGATGGCACCACCCACGTTATTGATCAGTACATCGACACGACCATAGGTATCTAAGGCTTTTTCAACGACAGATTGAGCACCCGCATAAGTTTCCAGATTTGCCTTGACGAAGATGGCATCACCGCCAGCCGCTTCGATTTCTGCCAGGGTTTCCTGCACATAGTCCGAAATATCGGCCAATACTACTTGTGCGCATTCAGCAGCAGCCTGGATGGCTACACCGCGACCGATGCCTTGCGCAGCACCAGTCACGATTACGACTTTATCTTCAAATCTTGGGTTACGGTTCATGAGATTCTCCGGCTTCTAAACTTAGTTGGCAGAGAATTTTTCAAACAAGAAGCTGGCAGGTTTGACACCTTCAGCATCCAGCCAGCCGCGAACCGCTTCAACCATTGGCACTGGACCACATAGGTAGATATCGACATCTCCAGCGTTCAGCCATTCGTTTTCGATATGATCGGTTACATAGCCTTTACGCTCATGTGCAGATTCTGGATTTGCGACCACTGTACGATATTCGAACCATGGGAATTTATCCTGTAGTTCATTCAGCTTTTCAATTGCGACCAGGTCGAAGTCATTGGTCACACCAAAGACCAGACGTACTGGATATTCAGAACCTTTTTCTTCCAGTACCTGTAACATTGACATAAATGGCGCGATGCCTGTACCACCTGCCAGCATCAATACCGGACGGGTCACATTACGCAGATAGAAGCTGCCGAATGGACCGGTAAAGGTCATTTTGTCACCCGCTTTTGCATCAGCGCTGAGGAAACTCGACATTTTGCCGTTCGGGACATTACGAACTACAAAACCAGTTAAACGGTTGCCCGGCTTGGAACTGAATGAGTAAGAACGGGTTTCAGTGGTGCCAGGAATGCCGACATTGACATATTGTCCGGCCAGAAAATGGATATCTGGTTGACCATCATCGAGTTGAATATCAAAGGTAATGGTGGAATCAGACAGGTTTTCTACACGGGCCAACGTACCTTGAAATGCATGAATCTCGGTTTTACAGACATCAGAGGAGGCCTGAATTTGGAACACGGCATCCGAAGTCGGTTTACATTGGCAAGCCAGAATAAAAGCTTCTGCGGCTTCTTCTGGTGTCAGTGCATCTTCAATGTACATTTCTTCAGGCATGTCATACGCACCTGATTCACAAAAAGCGCGGCACGTTCCACATGCACCGTCACGGCAATCTAGAGGGATATTGATCTTTTGACGGTAAGCTGCATCGGACAGGGTTTCGCCTTGGGCAACACTAATAAAACGTGTAACGCCATCTTCAAATTGGAGTGCAACATTGTGGTTTGACATGGCTGAATATCCTATATAAATCTTTGAAACTAGACCTTTCAGCCATATTTCCCTGGCTGAAAGGTTTTTTGACCTTGCTGTCGAAACAGTCTTAGAGGTGATAAATGTCGATAACCTGGTTGATGTAATCGTTTTTCAGCACCACGTATTTGCTTAAAATCTGTGGTTTTTCGCCTGAAAAATTGATTACATAACGAGACATACCAAAGTAGCTGTAACTGGTTTTGTAGCGGAAACTCAGGGTATTCCAGTTAAAGCGCACAGTGACCTTGTCGCCGTCACGTTCCACAATTTCAATATTGCAGATGTTGTGACTAGTACGGGTATCCGGCATGGTGGCAGATGAACGCTCCGTCTTGATGCGGAACACACGGTCCTCAAGACCCTGACGGTCAGGGTAGTAGATCAGTGAGATTTCAGACTGTGGGTCTTCAGTCAGACGGTCATCATCATCCCAAGCTGGCATCCAGAAAGAAGCAGTAGGAGCGTAGCACTGTAACCAGTCATCCCATTGCTCATCATCTAAAAAGCGGGCTTCCTGATACAGGAACTGTGCAATGTTTTCTAAAGTGATGTCGCTCATGCGGTTTCTCCTTCAGTGTTTGCAGCAATTTCTTTTTCAGTCGCAATGCCTTTTTTGATCAGTTCTAACCAGTACTGGTGTTGTGCCAGATATAAGCCTTCATCTTCAGTTTTAATGCCGGACAGTTTTGGTTTCAGACCAATTTCATTGGCTGCATCATCCGGCCCTTGAATCCAGTGCTTAGAACCACGGCACATGTCGTTCCATTCCAGTGCGATCCCGGCATAACCAGCCTGACAGGCACGGAATTCTTCCAGATCGTCCGGAGTTGCCATACCAGAAGCATTAAAGAAGTCTTCATACTGACGGATACGGCGAGTGCGTGCTTCCGGCTCTTCACCGACAGGACCGATACAGTAAATGGTCACTTCAGTCTTATCGACAGAGATCGGACGCAGGACACGAATTTGTGAGCCGAACTGATCCATAAAGTAAACGTTTGGATAGATACACAGGTTACGTGAACGCTCAATCATCCATTTCGCCATGGCTTCGCCATAACGCTCGGTATATTCATCTTTCTTGGCAAAGTTTGGACGGTCTTCCGGGTTGGCCCATTGTGTCCAAAGCAGCATGTGACCATGTTCAAAGCCGTAAGAACCACCGCCTTGTTTGCCCCATGAACCTGCGCTCATGGCACGAATATTATCGCCAGCTTCTTTTTCCTTACGTTGCTGAGTCGTTGCAGCATAGTTCCAGTGCACGGCAGAGACGTGATAACCATCGGCACCGTTTTCTGCAGTCAGCTTCCAGTTACCTTCATAGGTATAAGTCGATGAACCGCGTAAAACTTCCAGACCTTGCTCAGACTGACCCACGATCATGTCGATGATCTTCGTGGCTTCACCCAGGTATTCTTCCAGAGAAGGAACATCCGGATTCAGGCTGCCAAACAAGAAGCCTTTGTAATTTTCAAAACGGGCTACTTTTTTCAGGTCATGAGAACCGTCCTGGTTAAAGCAATCTGAATAGCCTGCATCAGCCGGGTCTTTCACTTTTAACAGCTTGCCTGAGTTATTGAATGTCCAGCCATGGAATGGGCAGGTATAGGTTGCTTTATTGCCACGCTTATAACGGCACAGTTGTGCACCGCGGTGAGAGCAGGCATTGATCATGGCATTTAGTTCGCCATTACGATTACGTGCAATGATGATTGGCTGACGGCCAATATGGGTTGTGTAGTAATCGTTGTTGTGGGGAATCTGGCTCTCATGGGCCAGATAAACCCAGTTTCCTTCAAAGATATATTTCATTTCCAGATCAAACAGGGCTTGATCAGTAAATACGGAACGGTGCAGTTTAAATTCACCAGATTCAAAATCATCGACCAGTAATTCATCAATACGGTCTAAATGGCTGGTGTTAATTACAGGAATACGAGGCATGTCCAGTCTCCGACTTTCCAAGGAGGGGAAGTCATCGGGATGTTGCTCAGACTGACATCCCGATTCCATTTTGAATTAAGCGCTTGCGCGACGACGTTCTACTTCAGTGCTTGGTGCAGCAGCCTGGTCTTTCACCAGTTCGATATTGAACTGGATATGTTTGAATGGACCATTTAAACCACGGCGTGCGATTTCAGCTTCATCGGTCACATCAACAGCAGTTGCGACCAGACCATCACGTGTGGCGAATGCAAAGTCATCCCACAGGTATTGATCGCCTTCGATGTTGAACTGTGTGGTTAACTTCCGATAACCCGGCGCAGATACGAAGTAATGCACATGAGATGGGCGGTTACCGTGACGACCTAATTTGTCCAGTACGAACTGGGTGGTACCTTCAGGCGGGCAACCATAACCGACCGGCATGGTGGTCAGCGCAATATATTTACCGTCTTGATCGGTAAAGATAGAACGGCGCAGGTTAAAGTCCGATTGTGACTTGTCAAAGAAAGAGTAGTTGCCCAGGCTGTTGGCATGCCAGACTTCAACTTTTGCACCTTCAATGATGTTGCCGTCAGTATCGGTCACTGTGCCTTCAATAATCAGGGTTGGAATTTTGCCTTCTTCAGAACCGTCATCCATACGCGCAAAACCAACGGACTCAGGTGCACCTGCAACATAGAGCGGGCCTTCGATGGTACGTGGTGTACCACCAGTAATGCCGGCTTTGGCATCTGCTTCATCCGCGCGTAAGTCTAAGTAATGTTCCAGACCCAGACCTGCAGCCAGTAAGCCTAATTCATTAGCTTGACCTGCATCAGTAAAGTATTCCAGACCTTTCCAGAGTTCAGTCTGAGAAATATCAAGATCTTCGATCGCTTGGAAAAGATCACCTAATAAACGTACAACAACTTGTTGTACACGCTCATCTACTGGTCCTGTCGCTGTGTCGACATTCATTTTTTTAACCAGTGCATCAATTTCTTGGCGGTTCATACTATTGCTCCTAAAGTATGTCTTTCATATTTTAGTGGCGCATGTTTTAGCATTCGTTTGGCTGGCTAAATCTTGCTGGCCACAAGTCCTTTTGGATTACCCTCAGGTGTATGGATGGGAAGAAAAATCTTTCATTTCCATTCCCGAATTTATTCATTACTTGTCATCATCTCGAATCGACGAGGGATGGCGGTTCAATGCCATGACTTCGATGTTCATATACGGGTAGAGCGGCAAGCCTTGTAGCAGGTTGTGCAACTCTTCATTGCTTTCAACATCAAAAATACTGATGTTTGAATACTGCCCGGTGATACGCCAGATATGACGCCACTTACCCTGGCGTTGCAGATCCTGTGAATAAGCTTTTTCAACTGCCTTAATTTCATTGGCCTGTTCAACCGGCATATCTTTTGGAATATTGACGTCCATTCGTACTTGGAAAAGCATGGGGTTCTCCTGGAATTATTGACGACGCAAGTTGTCAATTTTGTTTTCATCCAACTCAATACCCAGACCTGATCCTTTCGGAATCTCAAGTTCAAAGTTTTGATACTGGAGTGGGGTTTTTAAAATATCTTCAGTCAGTAGCAGGGGGCCAAACAGTTCGGTGCCATAAGCGAGACTTTCAAAAGTCGAGAATGCATGGGCAGAGGCGATCGTGCCCACCGGGCCTTCCAGCATGGTGCCGCCATACAGATCGATACCTGCCAGCTGTGCCACTTTTGCAACTTCACAACCTTCAATCAGGCCACCAGATTGCGCCACTTTGACTGCAAAAACTGATGAGCCATGCTGACGTGCGATCTGATAGGCAGACTGCGGACCCATCAAGGATTCATCCGCCATGATGGCGATATCAAAACGCTGGGTCAGACGTCGCATTGCATCCAGATTATCAATGGCACATGGCTGTTCAATCATGTCAATGCCGCCGTCCTGGAGTAACTGAATGCCTTTAATCGCGTCTAGCTCTGTCCAGGCACGGTTCACATCAACACGGATCGAAATGTCTTTGCCTAATGCCTGTTTAATGGCAAGCACGTGTTCAACATCCTGTTCCACTGGACGAGAACCAATTTTCAGTTTGAAAATATTGTGGCGTTTGGCCGCAATCATTTTCTGGGCTTCAGCAATGTCTTTCTCGGTATTGCCAGATGCCAGGACCCACAGCACTGGTACGCTGTCACGTAAACGTCCACCTAGAATTTCACTCAGTGGCTGGTTCAAACGTTGTGCCTGAATATCCAGTAGCGCAGTTTGAATGGCACACTTGGCAAAACGGTTACCATTAATATTCTTTTTGATGGCTTGTAATGTCTGTGCAACATTCAAACCTGATAATGTTTTCAGAAGCGGTGCAAAGTAAGTCTCAATATTCACTTTGACACTTTCTGGGCTTTCTTCACCGTAGCCTAAACCGCCAATAGTGGTGGCTTCGCCCCAACCCACATAGCCGTCTTCGGTGGTGATTTTGACCAGGACCAGTGTCTGGGTTTGCATGGTTGCGACAGCCATCTTGTGAGGACGGATCGTCGGTATTTGAACCAGCAAGGTTTCAACTGACTTATACATAATTACGCTTCACATTCTTGCTTTAATGTTTTGACTTGATATACCTTAAAAGAATAATTTTGATTGGTCTAAGATCGATTTAGCATTTTTTTATACTTTAAAGGTATGCAATAATATGGAACTCAGGCATTTGCGTTACTTCGTCGCAGTCGTCGAAGAACAAAGTTTTACCAAGGCGGCAGAAAAACTGTTTATTGCTCAACCACCTTTAAGCAGACAGATACAAAATCTGGAACAGGAACTGGATATTCAGCTCTTTGAAAGAGGTAGCCGACCGCTTAAGACCACAGAAGCAGGTCAATTCTTCTATCAACATGCGGTTAAACTTTTGTCTAATGCGGAAGAAATCAAATCGATGACCAAGCGGATTGGTATCGCGGATCGCACCATTAGCATTGGTTTTGTTGGCTCGTTATTGTTCGGTTTGCTATCGCGTATTGTGTTTCTATTTAAGCAGCAACATCCCCAGCTCAAAATTGAGATGGTTGAAATGAATACTTCAGAGCAGATTCAGGCACTTAAAGAAGGGCGGATTGATGTCGGTTTTGGACGTTTAAGAATTTCAGATCCGGCAGTGAAACGGGTGTTACTGCGTGAAGAAAGGCTGATGGTCGCAGCACATTCCAGCCATTTTCTTTCCCATCGAGATGGCGTGAACCTGACTGAACTGGTGGATCAGCCACTCTTTTTATACCCGAATAATGGTAAGGCTAATTTTTCTACCCAGGTGCGCGGTATATTTTCCGAGTATGGGCTGGAACCGAAAAATATCCGTGCAGTCAGTGAATTGCAACTGGCGCTTGGTTTTGTGGCTGCCGGAGAGGGCGTCTGTATTGTGCCGGAAAGTGCCCAGAATATTCGTCTGGCACATTTAAACTTTATCCCTTTATTAGATGAATTTGCGGTCAGTCCGGTTTTTATGGCTATTCGTAATATGGATGAAAGTGAATATATTCGATATCTGTTTGATGCGGTCTATCAGGTCTATGATCTTGAAGCGATTAAATATGATCGTGCTGTATTTTAATTCAGATCAATACCTGTCTGGATCTTATAGGGAATAAAGCGAATCCATATTTTAATATTGAATGAAGGTTTCATTTTTTGGATGAATATCATTAAGGCATAGTAAATAAAGCCTTTTCTTTAAGGCAGACTTTATAGGTATAGAAGCATGCCTATTCAGTTTTGGACATTTATGCACATCTTCTGCATTGTGAATCTCATAAATTGAACTTCACAATTAGGAGGTGGAGATGTCTACAAATAAAGTGAATATAAATACGCTGATTGATGAAGCAAAGTTCACGCCATTTCATTGGGGCGTCCTGATCTGGTGTTTGCTGATCATTATTTTTGACGGTTATGACCTGGTGATTTACGGCGTAGCGTTACCGCTACTGATGCAGGAATGGTCACTCAGTGCAGTACAGGCCGGCATGTTAGCCAGCACCGCCTTGTTCGGTATGATGTTTGGAGCGATGAGTTTCGGCACTTTGTCCGATAAACTGGGACGTAAAAAAACCATCATGATCTGTGTCGCGATCTTTAGTGGTTTTACGTTTATCGGTGCCTTTGCAACATCACCTGTCGAATTCGGAATTTTACGTTTTCTTGCCGGACTCGGAATTGGTGGCGTGATGCCAAACGTCGTTGCCCTGATGACGGAATACGCACCAAAAAGGATTCGCAGTACATTAGTTGCCTTGATGTTTAGTGGCTATGCCATCGGAGGCATGACATCTGCTTTGCTTGGCGCATGGCTGGTACCACAGTTCGGCTGGAAAATCATGTTCTTGCTTGCGGGTACTCCTTTACTGTTCCTGCCGATACTCTGGAAATATTTACCAGAATCCCTGATGTATCTGACCAATAAGCAGCAAACGGCTGAAGCGCAAAATATTATCCAGAAAATCTCGCCAACCCAGGTAATTGGATCTGACACCCAGTTCGTCCTGAATGAAGTACAAAAAGGCGATGAAGCACCTTTAAAAGCATTATTTCAGCAAGGCCGCACATTTAGTACCTTTATGTTCTGGCTGGCATTTTTCATGTGTTTATTAATGGTCTACGCACTGGGTAGCTGGTTACCAAAACTGATGATCCAAGCCGGTTATTCTCTGGGTGCCAGCATGATCTTCCTGTTTGCCCTGAATATTGGCGGCATGATCGGGGCTGTTGGTGGGGGGTATCTGGCAGACCGTTTCCATATTAAAAAAGTGCTGACGATCATGTTCCTTTGCGGAGCAGCTTCTTTAATCCTGCTCGGTTATAACAGTCCGCAATTCGTGCTTTATAGCTTGATTGCTGTGGCCGGTGCAGCAACCATTGGTTCTCAAATCCTGCTCTACACCTTCGTGGCGCAATATTATCCATCAACGGTGCGTTCCACTGGCATGGGTTGGGCTTCCGGAATTGGACGTATCGGTGCGATCGTTGGACCGGTATTGACAGGTGCTTTACTCACCATGAATTTACCGCATCAAATGAACTTCTTTGCAATTGCGATTCCCGGTTTGATTGCTGCGCTGGCAATTTTCCTGGTGAACTTAAAGATGTCTGTAGAAGGTCAAGCCCTTGCTACACCTGAGATTCGCACTGATTCTCTCGCTGAAAAAGCAAGTTAATGGATTAAATATCAATTAATAAAGAAAACACTTCTAATGATAGAGATCGCCATCGTAAGCGGTGGTGATCTGTTGCTAGAATCGAGACGCATAATAAAAAAGTGAGTTTAGGATGAACACGAAACAATTATTTAATAATCAAACAATCACATTAAAACGCACGGTTCTGATGAGCATGATGGCAATGAGTTTAGGGGGTATCAGCTTGGCTACCCAAGCACAAACTCCAGCTCAGTCCAATCAGCAGGAAATTGAGCAGTTGCGTCAGGAGGTTCAAGCTCTACGCGCCTTGATTGAACAGCAGCAGACTCAGACAGCTGCTGTGACTGCACCTGTAGCGACAACGCCGGCACCTGCAAATACAGCAGTAGCCCCTGCGAGCAAACCTGTGATGAAAATTGCCAGTGGGGCCGAGTTTAATCTATACGGTAATATCCGTGCTGATGCCTCTTATCAGGCTGAGGGCGGTGCAGCGACACGTATGTATAACCAGATTAATGCAGTACCTCTTGAAGGCACAGGTGAACGCAGTGATGAGTTTAAATCCACGCTTTCAGCCACCCGTTTAGGGATGGATTTTAAAGCGCCCGTGGGTGCTGGGGATAATGCCTTAAGCGGTAAGGTTGAGGTCGATTTCCTGGGTGGAGCTGGTTTTGACAACCTGCGTATTCGCCATGCCTATATCAGCTATGCTGACTGGTTAATTGGTCAAACCTGGTCAAACTTTGCAACTCCGGACTATATTCCAGAAACTGTAGATGCACTGGTTTATGCTGGCGGTTCAATTAAACGGACTCCACAAGTTCGTCATACCAGCACCTTCAGCCCGGCTACCAATCTGGTACTGGCGGTAGAAGATCCAAAAGATGGTTCTATTAAGCAGCGTCTACCTGCTTTAACAGCACGGTTAAATCACAAATTTGCAGATAATCTTACCGTTAGTGCGCGTGCGATGGGCCATGAAAAACGTGTGAATGAAGATGAAAAAACTGCATGGGGTGTGGGTTTAGGTGCGAAATATGAGTTTGTTTCAGGCACCAGTCTTAAGGCAGATTATTATCATGTCAAAGGTGATAGCAGCTTTGTCTCTTACGCTAATCCTGGCGTAGTTCGAGCTCCTAATGGTGATCTTCTACAGAGTGAATTTGACTCGATTACAGTCGGTCTAACGCAGCAGTTTAATGATAAATTGCGTGGTACCGTAGGGTATGGTTATATGAATTTCGACCAAGATAATGGCTATCTTGCTGCTCCTGGTCTGACTCTAACAGCAGTGAACAAAGACCTTTGGCAGGCTTGGGCCAATGTGTTCTATAACCCTACAAAACCGCTGAGTTTTGGCCTGGAATATGTTTATGGTGAACGTGAAGCATTGGGTGCTGCACCAAATGGCAGTACAAAAGGTGAAGATAACCGAGTGAATGCCGTTGCAATTTACAGTTTCTAAGCTCTAGCGATTTACATAAGAAACTTAAAGCGTGGATGAATTAATCCACGCTTTTTGCATGATTCAGGATCACCTCTGCCAGCACATTGACAGCATTTTCTATCTCAGAGGTCCAGTCAAATGAACAGTTCAGGCGAATATAATTCTGGCTGGTATGTTCCGGTTTAAACAGCAAAGCGGGTGCAATAGCAATATTGTGCTGAATCAGCTGTTCATATAAAACCTGTCCATCCAGCTGTTCGGGCAATTTGATCCAGAGAAAATAGCCACTGGAATAATAATAAATTTCACAGACTGAATCTAAACGCGCTTTGAGTTCCTGATAAAACTTTTGCTTATACTTTTCCAGCTGCTGTCTTAAATGGCGCAAATGCTTTTCATAATGATGATGGGACAGAAAATCGACCAGTGCATTTTGTAATAGCGGACTAACAGTCAAAGTACTCATGAGCTGTAAATGCTGGATTGCATCAGAAAATGGGCCAGCGAAAACCCAGCCGACCCGCGCACCCATGCCCAAGGTTTTGGAAAATGAAGAGCAGTGCAATACCCGTTGATGCTGATCAAAATATTTCACGGAAACCGGTTTATGAGCGCCGTAATTGAGTTCCTGATAGACATCATCTTCAATCAGATATACCTGATATTCATTCAACAGTTCCGCAATTCTTTGCTTGATCTCTGAATTTACCGTAAAGCCAATCGGATTATGTGCATTCAGCATCAGCCAGCAAACTTTGATCGGGTACTGTTTTAGTGCTTGTTCAAATGATTCCAGGTCAAAACCAAACTGCGGATGTTCAGGGATTGTAATCACCTGCAAGCCTAAACGTTCAGCCGCCTGCCAGGCACCATAAAAAATGGTTTGCTGGAGCAGGATAAAATCACCCGGTTGAGTCAAAGCCTGTAAAGACAGATTGAGGGCTTCCAAGGCACCAGAAGTAATGACAATGTCATCCGAAGTACAGTTTATACCTTGTAACTGATAGCGATTGGCAATCAGTTGGCGTAATTCCTGATTACCCGGTGGCATATGATTTTGATGGCTATAACTGCTTTTTCTTTTGCTATGCTGCGCCAAAATCTGCATAAACCGGCTGTTATATAACAGTTCAGCATTTGGAAAAGCTGAACCAAAAGGTGCAATATTTGGAGTTTGCAGTGACTTTAAATAATTAAATACCACAGAGTTAATTTTAACTTTGGAGTTTAAGCCAATCTGTACCGCGGGTTCTTTGCTGTTATAGGTTTGAGGTCGCTCCGCAATATAGTAGCCAGATTTATCTTTGGCATAGACCAATCCTTGCGATTCAAGCACCTGATAGGCATTAAGCACCGTCATCAGGCTATAGCCGGACAGTTCAGTTTGTTCCCGTAATGAAGGTAATTTGTCATGCGCCTTCCATGCGCCATTTTCAATCATCTGGCGAATATTTTGGGCTAGCTTTTCAGATTTGAACATAAGAAAATAAAATCTAAACTGTACTAATATAATCAGAATTATATTATAAATAAGTTATTAAAATATAACAAATCAAAAAAATAAGTGGCTAACTGTTATATTTTTTTAAATGAATATTGTATCTATACAGTTGATTTAGGTCTGCTGATAATAAAACTCATAACGCCAGACCAACCTATGGGTGATCATATGAATTCAGAAGACAACAAAGCACCAAAATATGCGGATAGCAGTATTTCTGATGCAGCATTCAAGAAGATGATTCTCTGGTTTGCACTTTATACTGGTTTATTCTGCCTCGGCGTTATCTTTGTAGTAAATGCAGACAAAATTATGATGAGCGGCTTTTAAAATTCTCTTCTCCCTGAACACTATCATCGCCCCAATCTAAATTGGGGCTTTTTTATGCCACACATTACCAGTTTTATTTTCTACTTTTTCTGCATCCACTCTATGACTTTGTCACAATTTGACACTCACAAAGTCAGATTTCCTTGCTAGATTCAGACTGTTTGATGATAAAAATGAATACAGGCTTTTCGCCAGCGCATCATACAGAAATAACAACGATATAGCAGATGGACAAACAACAAGGATAAAGGAGTGAAGCATGCTCGGAAATATGATGTTCCAGCCCTTACTGATCAGCAGCATGATTGAACATGCCGGTCGTTATCATGCCGATACCGAGATCATTTCTAAAAATACCGATACCAGCATTAAAAAGACCAATTGGGGAGAAATCCGGGAAAACTCGAAACGTTTTGCCAATGTATTACAGCAATTCGGTCTGACACTCGGCGACCGGGTTGCAACCATTGCCTGGAATAATCATCGACATCTAGAATCTTGGTATGCCATTTCGGGAAGTGGACTGATTTGCCATACCATTAACCCGCGGTTATTTCCGGAACAGCTGGTATTTATTATCAATGATGCTGCCGATCGAATACTGCTGTTTGATAAAACCTTTGCACCTTTAATTAAAGCCGTCAAACCGTTATTAAAAACTGTAGAACAGTATATTTGTCTGGATGCTGAAGATTCGTCGATTTGTGAAGCCATTCCGGAAGTTCAGTTTTATGATGATTTGCTTGCCCAGCAATCTGCAGAATTTGACTGGCCTGAACTGGATGAAAATACAGCGAGTTCACTGTGTTATACCTCCGGTACGACTGGAAATCCGAAAGGGGTTTTATATAGCCATCGCTCAACAGTGTTGCATAGTTATGCCATCATCATGCCGGATTCCCTGAATGTAGCAGCGCGTGACATCATGCTGCCGGTGGTGCCAATGTTCCATGTCAATGCCTGGGGAACCCCATATGCCGCTGCCATGGTCGGTTGTACTTTGGTGTTGCCGGGGCCGGGCCTGGATGGAGCCAGTCTGGTCAATCTGATTGATACGTATAAAGTATCTGTGGCTTTAGGTGTTCCAACGATCTGGCAAGGCCTGATTGCGGCTGCCCAGCAAAGTGGTTCAAAATTGGAAAGCCTGAAACGGAATGTGGTCGGTGGTTCTGCCTGTCCACCGGCTATGCTGAAAACCTTTAAAGAGCAGTTTAACTGCGAAACCATTCATGCTTGGGGGATGACTGAAACCAGTCCACTTGGTAGTGCCAATCAGCTAAAAACCAAACATCTTGATCTAGCGGATGAAGAAAAAATGCAGATTCGCTTGTCTCAAGGTCGTCCACCGTTTGGCGTTGATTTACGTTTAACCGATGAAGAAAAAGGAACCCAGGAAATTGCCCGCGATGGTGAAACCATAGGCAATCTGCAGATTAAAGGGCACTGGATCATTGATCATTACTTTGGCAAGGAAGAATCTGCGCTCACAGCAGATGGCTGGTTTGATACCGGAGATATTGCTACCTTAAATGAAGATGGCTTTATGAAGCTGTGTGACCGTTCCAAAGATCTGATCAAGTCAGGCGGTGAATGGATCTCTTCAGTCGATCTTGAAAATATGGCGATGGGACATCCTGAAATTGCCATGGCTGCCGTGATTGCGGCACAGCATCCTAAATGGGATGAGCGTCCCGTTCTGATTGCGATTAAAAAGCCAGAGAGTCATGTGAGTGAAGCTGAAATGCTGGATTACTATGCGGACAAAGTCGCTAAATGGCAGATCCCGGATCGCGTGATCTTTGTAGATTCTATTCCGTTAAGTGGAACCGGCAAGATGCTGAAAAAAGACCTGCGTGAACTTTATGGTTCTATCTTGCTGGAACAGGTCGTAGGTTAAGCTATTTTTTTAAAAGGTAAATTTTTGCCTTTTTAACTCACCCAATATTTAAAACAGAAACTGATCTCTTATATAGAGGTCAGTTTTTTATATGTTTTTGCTAAAAATATACAGACCAAAAAAGCAATTTATTCAGTTCATACAGTTTTACAGCACTTTCTGGTTAGGATTGTCTTACAAAAAGTCTAACTATGGTTTCTAAGTACATAATTTGACCTACATTGACATGGTGCGAGCTTCAGAATTCTTTATTCTGGACTACATAATAAATAGACAGTTGTACATTAATACTGTCTGCGGAATAGAGGGGATAAAAATGACAAGTATGACAACCTACAAGCCGCATTGGATTCGTGAAGATTTCATTGATTTTGTTGGTGAAAAAATCCATCCAACCTGGGCACTCAAAAAAGTCAAAGCATCGGTCGTGAATATTCAGGCGGTTAGCCCAGACTTTTTCAAAATCCAGTTACGTCCAAATTATAACTTTAACCACGGGTCATTTCAGGCCGGTCAAAATATCGCGGTGACTCTGCGTCTGGATGGAGTACGTCATCAACGTCATTATTCTATCGTGACCATTTTAAAAAATGGCGATGTGATTATTGCAGTCAAGCAGCAAGGTAAAGTGTCACGTGCCTTAACTTTATTGCAACTGGGTGCAGTGGTCGAGCTGTCTCAGCCACAGGGCGAATTTACCTTATTAAACTCTCCTAAACCGATTCTGTTTCTAGCATCAGGCAGTGGCATTACCGCCATTTATTCCTTATTGCAAAAAGCAGTCGTGCAGTTTCAGCACCCAATTGATCTGATTTATTTTACCCGTGATGATGCATTTCATGCCGAGATCAAAACCTTAGCGTTAATGCATCCTCATCTGAAATATCATCATTTTAATACAGTCGAGCATAAGCAGCATCTGAGCCAGCAATTGCTAAACAAGCTGGTACCAGACTTTGAACAGCGTGAAATCTATGCCTGTGGTTCAGCGGGAATGATGAAAACTGCACTCAAGATTGCCGATAAACTGGCGGTGAAATCTAGCTTCCATTCTGAATATTTCCAGATTGCGATGGATGAAAAAGTGAAAGCACAGCCTGTACAGTTTTTAAGATCGCAGCAGGAATTCCAGGCAGAATCTAATCTGCTGGAAAGTGCAGAGCAGGCGGGTCTTCGTCCAGCGCATGGTTGCCGTATGGGCATTTGTAATACTTGCTCATGTACCAAAGTCAGCGGTTCAGTTAAAAACATGCTGACGGGTGAGATCGACCACGGCAGCAATACTCCAATCAAACTTTGTATTTCACAGGCCGTCAGTCCTGTGGTGATTAATTTATAAGCTATTTCAACCATTACTAAACGAATAAGAAGGTGCTCCCATGAATATGCAAATTGATTTTAAAAAACACAGTAAATCTCAATTTCTAAGCCCGGAACAGGTTGAAGAGTTCGGTGCCAAGGTTGATGCTATCCGCCGTGAAGTAATGGAAGATTTGGGCGAGAAAGACGCAGAATATATTTATAAAATCCGTAATTTTGTACGTTATAGCGAGATTGCTTCCCGTGGCATGCTGATGTTTGCAGGCTGGTTGCCGCCGGTCTGGTTAGCGGGAACAGGCTTATTGGGTATCTCGAAAATCGTGGAAAATATGGAACTTGGCCATAACGTGATGCACGGCCAGTTCGACTGGATGAATGATCCGAGTCTGAATGGTTCGACTTATGATTGGGATACTATTTCCACTGGGGATGACTGGAAATACACGCATAATTATATTCACCACACGTATACCAATATTGTCGGTATGGATCACGATGTCGGTTATGGTCTGATCCGTGTCAGTGAATCTCAGCCGTGGGAACTACGTTTTATCTGGAATATTCCTTTAACCATTCAGTTGATGGTGTTCTTTGAATGGTATGTGGGTGTACAGCGTTTGCATCTGGAAGATGTCATTGCCTATAAAACTAAAACCTGGAAACAGGTCTGGGAAGAAGCAGCGCCTTTACGCAAAAAAATGCGCCGTCAGGTCCTAAAAGATTATGTATTTTTCCCACTGATTGCCGGTCCAAATGCGATTCCAGTATTTACCGGGAATGCGGTTGCCAATGTGATTCGTAGCCTATGGGCGTCCGCGGTGATCTTCAATGGACATTTCACTGAAGATGCAGAAACTTTTGAAATGGACAATACCGACAATGAAACCCGTGCGGAATGGTATCTGCGTCAGATCCGTGGTTCGAGCAACTTCAGTGGCGCGAACTGGTTGCATATTCTGAGTGGTAATTTAAGCCATCAGATTGAGCATCATCTGTTCCCAGATATGCCAGCAAACCGTTATGCCGAAGTAGCACCAAAAATCAAAGCCTTATGTGCTGAGTACGGGATTCACTATAACGAAGCCAGCTTTATGAAACAGTTCTCGACTGTATGGGTCAGACTGGCGAAATGCTCACTGCCAAATGAATGGAATCAGCAAATTGCAGAAAAAACTCACGCAGTTAAATCGGTGTTTCGTTACTTTAAATCCAAACTTGTAAATTAATTTTTTAAGGTTTCTCTATTATCCAGTTTGGTACTCCTCAATAGATTTGGATGGTCTATTGAGGATTTTTTTATCTGTTAAAAAGTGGTCAGTTCACACGAATTTATGAATGAAATATGAAGATGATTTTCAAAAAATGACGAAGGCGGGACAGATTTACTACCGCTGAAACGCTTCGCCTACAAGCTAAGCGTTTACCTCAAGGAGGTTCTTTTTATAATGGCCGCGTTCTATCATTCAAGGTCTCAGTTTTGAAATATCTTAAATATTTTTCAGGCATCTCACTTTTATTGCTGTTAACCGCGTGTAATACCCCGGAAACTCCAGCACCAGATTATCAGGGGAACTGGAAAAATACACTGGAAAATCCAAAATTGGAAAATATCCTGGTGATTTCCAAAAATGGTGAAAACTATTTCATTACCAATACTATTAAAGACAAAGAAAGCGGCAAAACTGACAAGAAAAATCCGATGCCAGCTTCAGTCGCTGATAATGGTCTGCTTCAGATTAATTCAGGTACAGGTGTCGTTGATTTCGCAATTGACGAAAAAACTGGCAATCTGGTCGGTTCAGGCTCCGTCTATAAAAAAGCCAAATAATGCTCTAATCTAATCAATTCAGAGATAACACGAAAAATGCCATGATCAGGGAGGATTCATGGCATTTTTTTAGTTCACCAATTTTATGAGACCAGCAAAATCTTCTACAAAATAATCTGCCTTGGCTTTGATCAGATCTATTTCATGCGCAGAATACTGGTCGTAAATTGCAACGACATCAATTCCCGCATTGTTGGCAGCTTCCACCCCAATTAAAGAGTCTTCAACAATCAGGCAATCTTTAGCCTCAATTTCAAAATGCTGGAGCGCATTTAAATACACTTCTGGATGCGGTTTGATATTCTCAACATTTTCACGAGTCAAAATAATCGCAAAATCATCATCAAAACTGATTTTCTGATTAATCTTCTGGTTATTGTCCTGATAACGCTGCACATTGAATAAACTAGTGGTAGTCGTGAGTGCCAATTGTATCCCTTGCTGTTTTAAGGCTTGAATCAGCAGCTCAGCTTGCGGTTTGAGTTCTATCACATGATCCAGAAAATGCCGTGAAATATGATAACGGCGATTTTTAACCTCTTCTTTACTTGGCTTGAAACCATATAGCTCTTTTAAATAGCCACAATATTCCAGATAAGGATCGGGCATATGTCTAAAGGCTTTCAGTTGCAGGTCACGCTGTTGCTGAATCTGATCCAGACCGATTTCGATCCCCGACAATTCCTGAATCAGGGCAGCATCGACCTGGTTCCAGATTCCCACTGAATCAATCAAGGTTCCATCCAGGTCAAAACATACCAGCTTTTTATCTTTAAACATGTCACACCCATTTTTCTTTCGCCGCCATTATCCCGTTTTTAGAAAGAGATAAAAAGTCCAGTTTGGGTGCACATCCAGTCTGTATTTATCAGTGAATTACTAAAATGAACTTATTTTGAGCATTTTAAGTATTACTAATAATAAAAATCGTAATACTAAATTGGCACGTCATTTGCATTTATCTACGCATCATAAAGTGATCTAGGGTTCCGGCAGTCATTTTCAAACAGTACTGCGCCTGAGACCGAGAGTTCACGGCTTGTTTTGTATAAAAACACAGCTACACGGAGGGATAAAAGCCCGGGAGGTTGGAACAAAAACCTTAGAGAGGTCATGCACATGGGCGACTATCACAATAATCAAACACTCTGGACTGAAATCCTGCCGGGAGGGCATCACTGGTCCGGACGCATTCAGAAAGGTGCGGTTCTGCAATTCAAGGCACTCGGTGCCAATGCCAATGTATCCCTGTTCTGTGTCAATGCCGAAGACAAACTGGAACGTTACAACATGCCTGACAGCCTGAAAGGCCAGCATACCGCGTATTTGACTGCGGGTAATGTGCTGTATTCCGATCTAGGCCGTGTCATGGCTTCGATTGTTAAAGATGAAGCTGGCTGGAACGATACTTTCTGCGGGCCATCTCGTCCTGAACAGATTGAAAAACAGTTTGGCATCCGTACCTTCCAGGATGCCCGAAATGACATGTATCAAAGCGGTTTAGACGGATTACTCATTGAACTCTCCAAATTCTCTTTGGGACAGACTGACCTGAGTGCAACCGTGAATTTATTCTCCAAAGTCACTCCAGATGACGCCGGCGCATTGTCTTATGTATCTTCAGACAATACCGATCAAATCATTGAAATGCGCTTTGAAATGGACTGTCTGGTGTTCCTGTCGTCTGCACCACATGGTCTGGATAACAGTGCGGAATATCAACCAGCTGACATCCAGTTATCTTTGTTTAAAGCCAATAGCTTAGGCGAAACCGATATCTGCCGTGACTCCTGTCCACAGAATCAGCGTGCATTCCAGAACAATGCCCGTTACTACGCACTTTCAAACATTTAAGGCAGGAGAATGATCATGACAGTTCTACAACAATTTGAAAAAACCGTTCTTAGCGAAATCTGTCCTGCCGGTGAAGCATGGATGTGCGAAGTCAAAAAAGGCCAGTATTTCCGTATCATCGATCTGGAAGGCAATCAGGCAGTTGATACCTTGTTTATCTCTGCGGAAAATCCGGAAGAGCGTTATAGCGCAACCGATACACTGGCAATAAACCAGCAGATTTATCTGGAAAAAGGCACCACTTTATACAGTAACTTTGGCCGTGCGATTGCCGTGATCCATGATGACAACTGCGGCCGTCACGACACTTTAGGCGGTGCATGTTCCTGTGAAAGTAATACCGTCCGTTATGCCCATGACACATACCCAATGCACAGCTGCCGTAACAACTTTATGTATGCGCTGGCGAAGCATCCGGTGGCGAAAAAGCATGGCTTAAACGTGCGCCACATTGGTCCCAACATCAACTTCTTTATGAATGTGCCTGTGACTTCAGACGGACATCTAAAATTTGATGATGGAATTTCAGCACCTGGCAAGTATGTGGAAATCAAGGCAGAAATGGACCTGATCGTACTGATCTCGAACTGTCCGCAACTGAACAACCCATGTAATGCCTACAACCCGACACAAATCCAGCTGGTTGTGCGTGAAGGCGAGGAGGCTTAAGTTATGTTTAATAAAGTTTTGATTGCCAACCGTGGTGCAATTGCATGTCGTGTGATTCGTACATTAAAAAAACTCGGTATTCAATCGGTTGCAGTGTACTCAGAAGCCGATCGTGATTCACTGCATGTGACTTTAGCGGATGAAGCGGTGTATATCGGTGAAGCACCAGCCAGCCAAAGCTATTTAAATGTTGATAAAATTTTAGAAGTTGCCAAACAAACTGGCGCACAAGCGATTCATCCGGGTTATGGCTTCTTGTCAGAAAATGCTGAATTTTGTGACCTGTGTGAATTACAAGGCATCGCTTTTATTGGGCCAAACTCTGCGCAAATGCGTGCTTTTGGTTTAAAGCACACGGCACGTGAGCTTGCGATTCAAGCTAATGTGCCGTTATTACCAGGCAGTCAACTGCTTGCAGATGAAGCTGAAGCACTGCTTGAGGCTAATCGTATTGGTTATCCTGTGATGCTAAAAAGTACTGCAGGCGGTGGCGGGATCGGTATGCGTTTGGTCTGGAACGAAGCTGAACTGAAAGATGCGTATGCAACCGTGTCTTATTTAGCCCAAGCCAACTTTAAAGATGCTGGTTTGTACCTTGAAAAATTTGTGCAAAATGCCCGTCATATCGAAGTGCAAATTTTTGGTGATGGCAAAGGTCAAGTGATTGCGCTCGGCGAGCGTGATTGTTCAGTACAACGTCGTAACCAAAAAGTAATTGAGGAAACGCCTGCACCGCATATCAATGATGAACAACGTGCCTACATCCAAAATGTTGCCATTCAACTGATGCAGTCAGTGAATTATCGCTCAGCAGGTACGGTTGAATTTGTGATGGATACCGATACACAAGAATTCTACTTCCTTGAAGTCAACACGCGTCTGCAAGTCGAACATGGCGTGACGGAGCAAGTCTTTGGTGTGGACCTGGTGGAATGGATGGTGACGCTTGCCAGCGGAGACTGGACTGCACCAACAGAGCCACTGGAATCCAAAGGCCATTCGATTCAGGTGCGCCTGTATGCCGAAGACCCGATCAAGAACTTCCAGCCAAGTGCCGGTCTGCTGACCTATGTCGAGTTTGATGAAAACGCACGTAATGAAACCTGGGTAGAAACGGGTTCGAATGTATCGTCTTTCTATGACCCGATGATTGCCAAAGTCATTGTCACAGCAGATGACCGGGAAGCCGCGATTCAGGCGATGACGGATACACTGGCGAAAACTCAAGTGGCGGGCATCGAAACCAACCTGGAATATCTGCAAAACATCATCGACTGTGAGGTGTTTAAGGCGGGAACACAAACCACACGTTTCCTGAATACCTTTGAGTGGAAAACCCAGAAGATTGAAGTGCTGCAAGCAGGCATCCAAACTGCTGTGCAGGATGTCACTGGTCGTCTCGGTTACTGGGATGTGGGGGTGCCACCATCTGGTGCGATTGATCCATTATCGCTCAATGTCGCCAACCAGCTTTTAGGCAATGCGCCAAATACCGCCGGTCTGGAATGTACCCTGCAAGGTCCAACACTGAAATTCCACTGCGACAGCCAGATCGTACTGGCGGGTGGGGATATGCCATCAACACTGGATGGTGTGGCTGTGCCAATGTGGCAAACCGTGAATGTGCGTAAAGGTCAGGTGCTGAAATGTGGCAAGATCGCTACCGGTTGCCGGACGTATATCGGCATCAAAGGTGGTCTGAATGTACCTGAATACTTGGGTTCACAAGCGACCTTTACCCTCGGTCAGTTTGGCGGTCATGCCGGTCGTAACTTACTAATCGGCGATATGCTTCCAATCACCGCATTTACAAGCAATGAAGTCAAAGCGCTGGCACCTGAGCAAATTCCAGCATTCAGCCATGAATGGGAAATTGCGGTGATGTATGGCCCGCATGGTGCGCCAGATTTCTTCACCAAAAAGGACATTGATACCTTCTTTGCCAATAATTTTGAGATTCACTTTAACTCTAGCCGTACCGGTATCCGCCTGATTGGTCCAAAGCCGGAATGGGCACGTGAAGATGGTGGTGAAGCCGGTCTGCATCCATCCAATATTCATGACAACGCGTATGCGATTGGTGCGATCGACTTTACAGGCGATATGCCAATTATTCTCGGTCCAGATGGCCCAAGTTTGGGGGGGTTTGTTTGTCCAGCGGTGGTGATCAATTCTGAGCTGTGGAAACTGGGTCAGCTCAAAGCCGGTGACAAAGTGAAATTTGTTCCAGTCAGCTATCACCAAGCCAAACTGTTGAATGAGAAATATCACGCACAACTAGAAGCGCTGGATACTCAGGAAGTTTCATTTAATGAATCCTTCTATCCTGAACTGGCTACGCTGAAAAATGCCGTACTGGATACCTTAAAAGGTGAAAATGGTGCGCCGGATGTGGTGTATCGTCCAGCGGGTAACAACTACATGCTGGTGGAATATGGCGAGCTGGTACTGGATCTGAACCTGCGTTTCCGTATCCATGCCTTGATGCAATGGGTTCAAAAACAGAATATTCCGGGCATTATCGACCTGACGCCAGGCATCCGTTCGCTGCAAATCCATTTCGATTCAATCAAGCTGGATCAGCTCGACCTGTTGCGTTTGTTGCAAGTCGCTGAAACTGAACTGCCTGATGTGACTGAAATGGAAGTGCCATCACGTACCGTGTATTTGCCATTGGCATGGGAAGATTCTCAAACCCAACTGGCGACCGAACGTTATATGCAAACCGTACGTCCAGATGCACCATGGTGTCCAGACAATATCGAGTTTATCCGCCGTATTAATGGCCTGAAAGATAAACAGGCAGTAAAAGATGTAGTGTATAACGCCAGCTATTTGGTGATGGGCTTAGGCGATGTGTATTTGGGTGCACCTGTCGCAACCCCGCTTGATCCACGTCAGCGTCTGGTGACCACTAAATATAACCCGGCGCGTACCTGGACCCCTGAAAATGCCGTGGGGATCGGTGGTGCTTATATGTGCGTGTATGGTATGGAAGGCCCTGGTGGTTATCAGTTCGTCGGTCGTACTACGCAAATGTGGTCGCGTTACCGTAAAAATGCGGACTTCGAGCAAGGCAAACCATGGTTACTGCGCTTCTTTGATCAGATCAAGTTCTATGAAGTGTCTGAAGAAGAACTCATGCAAATGCGTGAGGACTTTAAGGCAGGCCGTCTGAAACTGCGTATTGAAGAAGGTGTGTTGAACCTGAAAGAGTACAACCAGTTCCTGACTGACAATGCCGACACCATTAGCGAGTTTAAGGCAACGCAACAAGCGAACTTTGAAGCGGAACGCCGTCGCTGGCATGAAGCTGGACTGGCAGAATACGTGTCTGAAAGTCTGGATGCAGTCGATGATGGTGAAACTGTGACTATTCCGGAAGGTGGTTGTGCGGTGGAATCACATATGCCGGGTTCAATCTGGAAAATTGAATGTCAGTCTGGTGATATCGTGGAAGAAGGTGCCACCTTGGCCGTAATTGAAGCAATGAAGATTGAGATTCCGATTATTGCCCCTGAACGTATGCGTGTAGATACGATTACGATTGAGAAAGGGCAAACGGTGAAAACAGGGCAGGTGTTGTTTACGTTAGCACCAGTGGCTTAAAGAATTTCCCTAATCCTCCTTTGAAAAAGGAGGGAACTTTTAAAGACCGTCCATAAGGGCGGTTTTTTATTTGCAGTATAGAGTGGACATTAGTAATATATAGCTTATAGTCTATATTTGGGTTGTGGTATGTGGACGGTACTGACCACAGATGTATTTAATGAATGGCTTGAACAACAGGACGAATCGACACAAGAAAAAGTCTTAGCAGCTTTGGTGGTATTACAGAGTCAAGGGCCAAGTCTTGGGCGACCTTTGGTAGACACAATATATAACTCTAAATATACCAATATGAAAGAGCTACGTGTTCAACATAGAGGAAAACCAATCCGGGCATTTTTTGCTTTTGATCCGTTAAGACAGGCAATCGTACTCTGCATTGGTGATAAAAGTGGCAATAAGCGTTTCTATACAGAGATGCTGGCAATTGCAGATGAACAGTATTCACTGCATTTGAAATCTTTAGGAGTAAACTGATATGGCTAAAACTTTGCAAGAATTATTGGCGAAACGTTCTCCTGAGAGTCAGGCTCGTATTCAGGAAATGGCAGAAGAGCTGCTGCTTGAGCAACATCTTCATATGATTCGCGAAGAGTTGGAAATTTCTCAAAAAGAACTGGCTGAAACTTTAGGGATTAAACAACCTTCACTATCTGCAATTGAGAATCGTGGCAACGATCTCAAGATTTCGACAATGAAAAAATATGTTGAAGCAATGGGTGGAAAGCTGCGTATTGATGTAGAGCTGCCTACAGGGAAACATATTGGGTTTAATGTTTAATCAGCTCATACTGTGAAAACAGGACAGGTGTTATTTATTTTGGCACCAGTGGCTTAAAAATCCTCCCTAACCCTCCTTTTCCAAAGGAGGGAATTTCCCCCTCTTTATTAAAGAGGGGTTAGGGGAGATTAAAATTTATTTATTACATCTTTCAATATGCTTAAAAATTTTTTCACATAATTCTTTAGCTTTAGGTGTAAGCTTCCAATCAGGATTTTCATCAAAATCTTTGATAATTTCACGGCAAAATTTTAGTTTATCTTTAATAGTCCCGACACCAGGACCATCAGCAAAAGCAGTTTTGGTTGTATTTGATGTTGGTTTCTTAATTTTTTCATCTATTAAGCGACCAATACCGTATTGAGCATTATCAAAATAATCATCTTGATTAATATTATCAATTAAGGAAATATCATAGCTCTGTCGTACATTTTTTAGGCGTGGAAATTTTGCTTTCGCAACTCGAATAATTGCATTTTTAGGTAGAGTATTCTCTGTTTCTTTACATTCCAAAATAATTAAATTATCTCTATTCAATTCTTTTCTTAAAAATTTTATTTTTTCAGAATTTTTTTGTATGTCTCCATCAGCAATCAATAGCATGTCACTTGCGACGGAAGTTGCACTTTGACCTCGATCTTGCTGAAGGAATTCAATTCTTTCTTCTCTTGTTTTAGGGTAATCATCATCAAATGACCAGTGAGATAAATTACTTCCGGAATATTCCACGAATGTATAATGATAATTAGGCATAAAACGACGATACTTTTTATAAAGATCAGGATTTGATTCTTTTAACTCCGACAAATACTGTTCCATATATTTAGTGATATAGAGTCTATCGGTAATTCCTTCTACCCAAATCGTGCAATTAGCTAGATATACAGATGAAGGGCGAACACCTAGAGAAGCAAGTAAATCGCGATCACGGTCGCATCGATAAATTTTAAACTCGAATTCTTTAGGATTATCTTGTCTAGCTTGTTTTACAAATTTTTGAATCATAACTTGGTCAGATTCATCTGCCATATCAAGTAAATGATTTGAATGTGTAGTAAAGAAATAATAGTGTGAAGTTTCATTTAAGTAGAAATTCATCAGTTGTCGAACCATACCTGCATGCATATGCAATTCTGGTTCTTCTATAAAGAATGCATGGATTTCTGTATTACCATTTTTGTCTTTGCTTTTGATATAGGCTTCATAAGTCAGAATAATTGCTTGTTGAAGACCATCACCTAGTTTATAAATTGGGAATTGATCATCCTCACCAATTTTAATATGTACAACATCATTCTCATGACCATTATCATCTTTACCAATATATGGAATTAGAGTGACGGTTTCATTATCAAAAAAATACTGACTTAATTTTTCTTCATATTGTTTTATCAGTTCACGTTGTTGTGGTTTACCTAATAAATGGACTTTTAGTTCATAGTAAAGGCGTTCACCTGTAATGATGTTGTCTTGATTAAATTTATTATGATCTTGGAAATAATCTTTCTGAGCTCGCTCAATATATGGATATTTATTCTCTTTGTCAGTGACAGGACGCATTCCTCGAAGTATAGGGATGTAAAATTTTTTGTTTATGAAAATAGGATTTAAGTTTAATTCTATTTCTTTATTAAACATTGATGTAGCAATAGATTTATTGTTGTTTGAGTAAAGACTTGATAGCTGTCCAATTCTTGATAAGTAATCAAGTGCTTGTGGAAAGTTAGAATTTGCAGAACCTATTTTTGATGGCTTAATGTCCTCTGTTGTTTTCAAAAAATGGTTATAGTAGGTATTATTATCACTATATTTTTTACTTATTTGTAATTGCTTTTTGAAAGCCAATAGCCTTCTAAATTGAAGAGAATTATATAGTTGCTGACCTTGAGTGGTTTGAAACAGATTACGAATGAAACGACTTTTACCAGAATTATTTTTTCCAATAAAAAAGTTAAGACGTTTGATTTCTATAACTTCATTATAGCCCGTTTCACTGTCGTTATCTGATGTATAGTTTTCTAAATTTTCAGCCCAATAATATAGTTTTTCTGTCATAAAAAAAGCCCCCGAATTATGGGGGGTAATTTATCAGTAATGGTACACTTTTAAAACATTTTCAAAGTCTTATAGACTTACTTTTACAGCTTCACCAACTCCACCCGACGATTCTTCGCTTTACCATCTTCATTCGAATTATCTGCAACAGGCTGAGTATTCCCGAAACCTTTGGCAGTTAAACGACTGCCTTCAATACCTGCTTTGGTCAGGGCAGTAACCACACTTTGCGCACGCTGATCAGACAGCTCTAAGTTATAAGCTGCATCACCGGTATTGTCGGTATGACCATAAATGCCCAGTTTTAAATCCGGGTTGTCATTTAATAAGGCAACCATCTGCTCAATTTGCGCTTGTGAGTCCGGCAAAATCTCGGCTTTATCGGTTGCAAAGTTAATCTGTACGCTGACTTTATCGTCCTGATCAAGACTTAGTTTTAGTGCACTTGAAGTCAGGGCTTTGGCAGTCACATTTAAAGATTTAGATTCAGCCACCATCAGCGAAATATAATTACCAGATTGGGTTAGCTGGAACCATGCAGTCTTATCTTCCTGACGAACCACATAAGTCTTGGTCGGGTAGTTAAAAATATCCCCCAGACCCGCATAATATTGCACCTGAAAATCCTTCGGAATTTTTTCGATGATGTCTTTTGGAATCTGGCTATTGGCAATTTCCACACCGCCCAAATCCTTGATCACACTCTCCAGATTACGCTGAATTTCTAAAAAATTGCCTTCTTTATATTCCGGTTTCGAGGTAATGCCTGAACTGAATAATTGTCCTTCGATCCATTCCAGTTGCTGTCCTGTCCAGAATGGAACACGCTCAAAATTGCGCTGCTCGGTATTTTGATAGATATAACCATCTGGCAGGGCAATATAAGGAAAGTCACCGAGTGTCGCTGTGCTGAGTGGTATTTTACTGATGTCAAAAGCTTGTGTCTGTGCCGTTTCGGCAGCTTGCGTGGTATCTTCCTGCTGGATTTCGGTTTTGGAGGTTTCTGCTTGCTCGGTTTTGCTACATGCCGCAAAAATAAAAGGCGTACAAAGAATGGCAGTACGAAGGAGAGTGGAAGTCTTCATTAAATTTCCTTATTGTTCGGGCATTTTTATGGAATTTATTGTATAGAAATTCACCTGTAGTGCAAATTTTAATCGAAACCTAAATCTGAGCGGCTTTAGTATTCATAATTAAAGCTAGAGAAGAGTAATTGGTGAAGATTCCATTATCAAAAACTGTACCATAAAACCCCATTTTGATATCGTTTTGGTGCAAGTTTGATCACTCTTGGCGCATAAATATTTTAGACACATTTTGTAGCATTTATTAAGTTTCAACTAACTGTTTTAAATCAATTTTTTAATAATAAAAAACTCTTTATATTTGGCATATTTTCTGCTTTTATTTATATACCGAATTAAAAGAGGAGAGCATATTACTTGAAGAACCAGACGCAATTCTCGATCAATCCATCATGTCTAAAAATAATTACAGTACATGATTAATTTAACGGCCTCTTGGTGAATTAATTCACTCATTTTGATTCCAAAAAAGCCCCATAACCGTTGATGGGGCTTTTTTTAAGCTGAATTTCAGTCTTTTCTGCTCGTAATTAGTAAATTTCCTCATCTAAAACTGGCACGCTTTCTGCATTTCCTTAAGTAATACGAAATTCACATTCAGTAATACCAAGGAGATGCGCATGAATAATCAAAGCAAAAAAGCCAAGCTGCATCCATTTGCCCAATTTTTAATTGAACTGCTCAGCGTTCGCGCCGGGCTTTATGTCAAACAGGATTCACTCAAGGAAAACAGACGTGTCTAAACCGAAATTGGCACGAATCAGTATCACCGTGCCGGAAACCACATTACAGGCCATGGATCAGAAAATTGTCGAGCAGCATTATGAAAGCCGCTCGCAGGCCATTGTCGACATGATTAACCGCCACCTGATTGATGAACTGGTTTCTCGTGATGAAGTCATGGTCGGTACGCTGACGCTGGTCTATGACGTCAGCCTGAAACCGTTACGTTCCCAATTGGTCGATTTGCAACAGCAATATCTGGAACAGGTGATCAGCTCGCTGCATATCCAGCTGGATGATCAGAAAGTCCTGCAAGTGATGCTGATGCAGGGTGTAAGCAGTGATTTAAAAGAAATTAGCGAACAATTTATTGCATTAAAAGGGGTGCTCAAAGGACACCTGGAACTGATGGATGCCGTGATGCCTCCCATTCCCCAAAATACCAATAAAGGAGTATTGTCATGAATACTTTATGGACAATTCAAGACTGGCAGAACGCCTACCAACAGCAGCAGATTCAGTTACAGGACCTGATCGATTATGTTGCATCATTTCAAAATGATGATCATGCCTGGATTTCAATTGCATCTGCAGAACAATTACAAGCACAAATTGATGCCTTAACAGGAAAATCACTAGCCGAATTGCCACTCTACGGCATTCCATTCGCAGTCAAAGACAATATTGATGTTGCCGGTTTTTATACCACCGCAGCCTGCAAAGAAGCTTCTTATCTGGCGACCAGCGATGCCACAGTCGTAGCTAAATTAAAAGCAGCAGGGGCTATTGTGGTGGGTAAAACCAACCTGGACCAGTTTGCAACTGGCTTAGTTGGTGTACGTTCACCCTACGGCGCAGTGAAAAACAGCTTTAATCCGGAATATATCAGCGGCGGTTCAAGCTCTGGTTCATCGGTCGCGGTGGCGAATGGTCAGGTGCCTTTTAGTTTAGGTACCGATACGGCGGGTTCAGGTCGTGTACCGGCAGGACATAACAATATTGTCGGCTTGAAACCCACCAAAGGCTGGTTCTCCACTACAGGTCTGATACCCGCGTGCCGCACTATTGATGTAATTTCAATTTTTGCCCTGACTGTAGATGATGCATGGCAAGTCGCACAAATTATGCAAGGCTATGACGCAAGCGATGAATATTCCCGCCAGCATCCAGCCAATGTGCCAACCCAATTTTCCAAAGGCAAAATCGCGATTCCAGCACAACTGGAATTCTATGGCGATGCCGAAACTGATAAAGCCTTTGAATTGGCAATTGCTCGTGTAAAACAGCTTGGTTATGCAGTTGAAGCGATTGATTTCAGCATTTTCAACCAGTTGGCATCCGCACTTTATAACAAGGCTTGGGTGGCTGAACGGACCAATGCTGTTGAAAAACTGGTTTCTCGTGATGTAACGCATCCGGTGATTAACCAGATCATCAGTCAGGCAGATAACTTTAATGCCGTGGATATGATGCAGGCGGAATATGAAAGAGCGCAATTGGCTCGTCAGATCAATCTGGCGCTGGCGGATTTTGATGCCTTGATGGTGCCAACGGCGCCAACCATCTACAAGATTGCCGATGTAGAAGCTGATCCGTTGGTGAAAAACAGCCATATGGGCGCTTATACCAACTTCGTGAATTTTGCGGATTTATCGGCTTTGGCACTGCCTAATACAATTCGCGCTGATGGTTTGCCAAGTGGGGTGACCTTCATTGCACCCGCCTGGATGGATCAGGCCTTGGCAAACTTTGGCCAGACTTGGCAGCAGGCAACGGCTTTAACACTAGGAACATCTGAAAAAACTTATGAACCAATAGGCCAGATTCAGTCACAGCATGCAGTAAAACTGGCTGTTGTCGGTGCACATCTGACTGATATGCCGTTGAACTTCCAGCTCACCACACGTGGTGGCACGCTAGTGCAAAAAACCAAAACCGCAGCCAACTACAAACTGTTCGCACTGAAAAATACCACACCACCGAAACCGGGCTTGCAGTACTACAGCAAAGGTCAGGAGATCGAAGTGGAAGTTTGGGATATTTCATTCGCCAACTTTGGTCAGATCGTGGCAGAAGTTCCGGCACCGCTGGGCATTGGCAATGTACAGCTGGCAGATGGCAGCTGGGTTAAAGGTTTTATCTGCGAAGGCTATGCGCTGGAAGATGCAACTGAGATCAGTCATTTCGGCGGCTGGCGTGAATTTATCAAATCAAAACAACTTTCAAATACGCGTTTTAAATGTAATTGCATAGGGGAAATCGCACAATGATCAAAAAAGCTACTCTGGCAGCATCGTTTTGCGGTGCCATTTTATTCAGTGGTTGTGACAATACGGCGAAAGTTCCAGAATCCTCTGGTCAGGCCAAAGGCAATGTAAATACTCAGCCGATTCGTATCGGCTATAGCGACTGGCCAGGTTGGGTGGCTTGGCAAGTGGCGATTGAAAAAGGCTGGTTAAAAGAAGCAGGTGTGAATGCAGATTTTAAATGGTTTGACTATTCTGCTTCATTGTCTGCCTTTGCAGCAAATCAGCTGGATGCAGTCATGGTAACCAATGGTGATAATCTGGTGACTGGCTCTGGTGGTACCAAAGGCGTGATGATACTGGCAACGGATTATTCAGCCGGAAATGACGTGATCATTGCCAAGAATGGAATCAACTCGATTCAGGATTTACGCGGTAAAACTGTTGCCACTGAAAAAGGTCTGGTCGATCACTTGCTGCTATCGACTGCTCTGGATGATGCAAAGGTTAAACTGAATGAAGTGAAACTGGTCAATACCATGACCAATGAACTGCCACAGGTCTTTGCAACAGCGGATATTGATGCGATTGCGGTATGGCAGCCAGTCGCGAATCAGGCCTTATCTGCGGTTGCTGGTTCAAAAATTATTTTCAGCTCTAAAGATAAAGCTGGTCTGATTTACGACACCTTGACCGTGAATCCTGCGCATCTGGAAGCCAATAAAGAGCAATGGAAAAAGGTCATTCAAGTTTGGGATAAAACTGTTAAATATATCAATGACCCGGCAACACGTGCAGATGCTGTAGAAATCATGTCGAAACGTGTCGGTGTTGATGCTAAAGCCTATATGCAGTTTGTAGATGGTACCCATTTGCTGGATCTGGAAGCAAACAAAAAAGTCTTTACCAAAGGTGAGGGTTTCGATTCGATCTATGGTTCAAGCTATCACGTCAACAAGTTTAACGTCACTAATGGCATTTATAGCACTGAAATGAATGTGGATAGTGTGATTGTTCCAACGCTGGTACAAGAGCTGAAATAAGTCGAAATCCAAACAATAAAAAATCCCCAGTTTCGGGGATTTTTTATTGTTAGATGTGTAAATATCTTTTATAAATCGAAAAATGATCATTAATATTCAAATTTAATGGATATTGAAAGTTTCTTCTCCCTCTGGGATGAGAAGCATAGCTTTGCAAGAGGATGAGGGTATTTATTAGAGAGAACCTCTCCCTGAGGAGCATGCTCCGCAAGTCTCCTACAAGGAGAGGGAATTTACTTCTTAGTAATTAAAAAATGACTGATGAAAAACACTAATATTAAGAAATTAAAGTTCAATACTTTTGGAAAAGACATTAATAAAAATAATTCCCACAATCATGAATGACAGACCAATCAGTGCCGGAATATCCAGATGCTGCTTGAACACCAGCAGTCCCACTGTAGAAATCAGGATAATACCTGCACCGGACCAGATGGCATAAGCAATGCCCATTGGGATGGTTTTCATGGCCATGGAAAGAAAGAAAATGGCAATCGCATAGCCAACAAATGTGGTGATTGAAGGCCAGAGTACGCTAAAGCCATTGGAGGCCTTTAGTGCAGAAGTCGCGATGACTTCTGCAATAATAGCAACGGATAGATATAAAAAAGCCATATTCCTCCTTATAACACCCGTTCTGCATGATGCAGCAGGTGATTCTGTTCCGCGCTCATCCACTGTGCTGCTTCTGCAGTCGTGCTAGTCCTGTGCTGAAACTCATATTCAGGTTGGTAGATATCAATCTTAAAAATCAGGTCAATTGCACGACCATCCAGAACCACATGCTGGACCAGACGGGTTGCATCCAGAATTTCAAAATTGTCCAGATCAAAGGCGTTGCCTGTTTCACCGGTACGGGTGCTGTAGGTTTTACTTAAACCTTGGGTGCCAATAGAGACTTCAAAGCTTTGTAATAGATCAAATGAAGTAGTATCGGCTGACTTGATATCTAGTTCTGCAACTTGAGATTGCACCTCTGGCAAGCGGGTCAGGGCATAGGCTATATGATCATCACAGATGATCAGACCGCCATCCATTTGCAGCTTTGCACCTGATTGGACATCTACCGCAGATTCTAGACGTAGGCCTAAGAACAGACCTTTCTTCACTTGCTGACGCCAGTCTTCGACATAGACGTTGCTGGGTAAAAATTCCAGAATACAGTTCCCGATCGCATGTAGTTTGGCCGGTTCAGGCCACTGCACATGATTTTGATAATTGGCGTAGTCTTCAACTTCCCATGACAAGAGCTGCGTTGCATCATCCCATACCGTATTGCCAATCCAGCCCTGACGTTCTGTCACTGGTGTGTCATTCTGACTTTTCAGGCGTAGATCAATAGTAAAGCTGCGTGACTGGAACCAGTACACAATGGTGTTTTGATCGGTCAGGCCATTAAAGAAACTGATGCTTTTCCTGCGAAATGCCCCATATAAAAAGCTCGGAACTACTTCAGGTTGAGTAGTTGTTGGCGTTAATTTTTTTATGGCTTCTAATAGGTTCATGATGCTGCCTCCGATTTTTCATTTAAACCAAAGGAAGACAGTGGAACGGCATTTTTTAGAACCAGCTCACCATTGGCAATTCGCTGTTTTAAATACTGGAACGTTTGTGCGGTCTGATTAAACAGGTGTTCACCACCAATCAAAGGCTTATATTTGGAATCATCAGTTTTTACCACCGGTTCAATCACCGTGTCATAGTTACAGGCACAGAACAGCGGGAAGGAATAACGTTCTTCAGAGACTTTTTTTACGCGGTGTTTGGTTGCCAGGTATTTGCCATTGGACAGGATTTCCATCATGTCTCCAATGTTCATCACCAACGTATTTTCAATCAATGGAATATCAATCCATTCGCCAGCTTTGTTCAGCACCTGCAAACCTGGCGCAGTTGGTAATAGCAGGGTAAAGCATTCATAGTCGGTATGTGCTCCGATGCCTTCGGCATCTTTGATATCCGGATTGTACGGATAATGAATCAGGCGCAATTGACTTGGCGCATCATTAATTTTATCGGCAAAGAAATCTTCTTTGACACCAAGAGCCAGGGCAAAAGCAGAAAAAATTTGTTCGCTAATGGTGCGCAAGTGACCGTAATATTGGCTGACAATGGCTTTAAAATTTGGATAATCAGGCCATAAGGTTGGGCCAAGTAATGGGCAGTCTGTTCTAGAACCCTGATAGTCATAATTCACATCGTAGGCTTCTTTGAGGTCATAACTGTTGCCTGCGAACTGTTCTTCACCAATTGGCACATAACCGCTATGGTTACTGGATTTGCCAATATAGTGCTGCATTTTTGTGTCCAGATCCTGCTCAAAATAGGATTTAGCCAGTTCAACCAGTGACGTGGCATAATCAAAATTAAACTGATCTCCTTTAAGATAAAGGAATCCGACATCTTTACAGGCCTGGTCTAAAGCTGCCGCAACTTCAAGACGATCGGCCAGATGTGGACTTTGCATTTTAGAAATATCGACGAGTGGGAGTACGTATTGGTCTTGCATTGCAATCACCTTATTGTTGGTCGTCCAACACAGCGACTAAAACCTTTGGGTCGTCCCAAAGGCTCTTTTTTTAAATGGATTATTTGCTCGTGCTGACTTTGGTCAAGCGTGGAATTTCTGGAAGATCGGCTAGTGCAGGATCCAGCTCATCCTCCTGTGCATGTACTAGATGATTGACGTGCTCGCGAAGCTGTTTAAATTCCGGAGTCAGCATCAGATCCGGATGGCGTGGACGAGGAAGATTGACCTCAATAATTTCCTTGATTTCACCTGGATTGGCTTTCAGCGCCACAATCCGGTCTGCCAGCAAGATCGCTTCATCCATATCGTGGGTCACGAAAATGATGGTAATGTCGATGTTTTTCCACAAATCCATCAGATGACGCTGCATTTTTTGGCGCGTATGCGGGTCTAGTGCACCAAAAGGTTCATCCATCAGCAATACTTTAGGTTCATTGACCAAGGCGCGGGCAATCGCCACACGTTGTTTCATTCCGCCTGAAAGTTGATGCGGATACTGATCCTGATATTTTTCCAGACCAATGATATTGATCCATTCACGTGCCTGCGCTTCAGCAGAAGCATTACTTTGGCCTTTCATTTTCGGGCCAAACATAATGTTTTCTTTCACGGTCTTCCATGGGAACAGGGTATACCCCTGAAACACCATGCCGCGTTCTGGGCTTGGGCCAGTAATCGGCTTGCCATCCACCAGAATTTCACCGCTGGTATAAGGATCTAGCCCAGCTACCACACGGCTAAAAGTCGATTTACCGCAACCTGATGGACCAATCACACAGATAAACTCACGTTTATGAATTTTCAGGTCAATGCCATTTAAAATGGTGCGTTCAGTTTTGCCATGCTTGAAGGATTGAGTGAGCTGTTTGGCTTCCAGGATGACTGGACGGCTATAAATCTTGTCAAAATATTCGTGGGTATTAAATTCAGTGTTTTGCATCAGTTTGCTCCCGGTTTCCATTTAAATAAGCGTTGTCCCAATTTCATTAAAATCACGTCACAGAGCAGACCAATTACCCCAATGATCAGGATCGCTGCAAAGACATTGTCAAAATTCTGATAACGGGCCTGCTGGGTAATAAACCAGGTAATACCAGACGTACTACCGATCAATTCAGCCACGATCAGGTACGTCCATGCCCAGCCGAGCAGTACGCGTAAGTTACGATAAATTTCAGGAAGGGCCGCTGGAATGACCACATGAAACAGGCTTTTTAATTTATTGGTACCCAAAGTAAAACCGGCTTCAATCAGACTGCGATCTACCAGTCGTGTGGTATTGGCAATAATCAGGATTTGCTGGAACAGGGTTCCAATCACAATGATGGCTACTTTTGGTGCATCGTTGATGCCTAAAATAGCAACCGCAAGCGCACCAAAGGCTGGAGCTGGCAAATAGCGGAAAAACTCAACAAATGGCTCGGTCAGTTGGGAAATTTTGTTAGAGAAGCCACATAAAATACCGAGTGGAATACCAATTAGGGAAGATATTAAGAAGGCAGTAAACACTAACTTGATACTGTGCCACAGGCTTTCATGAAACCATGGAGCATTGGCTTGAGCAGGTTCTGTGGTAAATGCAGTGACCAATGCGATCGCCACTTCATGCGGGGCAGGCAGATAGATCGGATTGACCAGAATACCTTGGGGCGGCGCCAGACCTTGATCCACTGCGGATTGCGCAGCAGAGAAAAAGATATCCTTATCAATACGACTACCGACTTGTAAATAGCTAACGCTGCCTGAATCGGCAATCTGGACTTGTGGATGCCAGATAAATGGCAAATAACTGACTGCACACCAAATCAAGATCGGTATTAAAAAAGAGCCCAAGCCAAACAGTATTTTATTTCTTTGACTGAGTTCACGTGCAACGTAACTCATAGTGTTGCCCCTCAATATTACAATTTTTATAAAACGTAATACTGATCAAGCAAAATGGATGCCATGATAAGCAGAAACATTTAAAATGATAAAATAACCTGATATTTCAAAAGAAAAATTTAAACTGAGGGGCAAGATTAATAACTTACTTAAGTTAACAGTTTGATTACATCCAGAAACATAAATAATCTTATTTTAGTCTTTATTGATCAATTTATAGTCAGAACTATTTCATATCTTTACATCGGTTTATTTAATCTCTTATTTTCCTTAAGGTATTGTCCACTTCTTAACTCATTGAATTATAAAAGGGGAGCAATGCTAGAATTTAAAAATCAAATCGTACACGGCGCAATTTTCGATATGGATGGAACCATGTTTGATACTGAACGTTTGCGCTTTCAAACCTTGCAACAAGCTTCGCGTGAGCTGATCGGCGTCGAATTTTCTGAAAACTATTTAATGCAGTGTTTGGGCTTAAGTGCCCGTAGTGCCGAGCAGCTGGCCAAAGAGCGTTATGGACAAGATGTTCCTTATGCCGAGATCCGCCAGCGTGCTGATGTACTGGAACTAGAACATGTACGCAATTATGGTGTTCCAATTAAAAAAGGTTTATTACAAGTACTGGAACGCCTACGCAAGGCAGGCCTGAAAATGGCTGTGGCGACTTCGAGCCGACGTGCGATCGCAGAAGAATATCTGATCAATGCCAATGTCTATAAATTTTTTGATGTACTGGTGTGTGGCGATGAGATTAAACAGGGGAAACCTCATCCAGAAATTTTTATCAGTGCAGCCGAAAAAATCAATTTAAGTCCGGCTCAATGCCTGATGTTTGAAGATTCTGAAAATGGTCTACGATCTGCCTATGATGCAGGCGGTATGACGGTACTTTTTAAAGATATTAAAACGCCGAATAAATCGATGCTGGCACAAGCCCAGTATTATTATGAAACGATGGAAGATTTTCTGACAGATCTGAACCAGTTTGTTCCGGTTCTGGAAATGCCAGAACTTGAGACTGCATTTCCGCAAACGCTGAATCAGTTAACAGTTGGGATTCACGGCTTCGGTGCAATTGGTGGTGGTTATCTGGCTCAGGTGTTATCACACTGGGATGGTTATACGCGTCCACGCAAAATTATTGCCTCGACCCGTAATCCACTCTATCAGTCTGCCGTTAATGCGTTTGGCACCTATTGCATTCGTTATGGTCAGAACTCTTTTGACCAGCGTATTGAAAATATGAGCGTGATTGATGCATATGATCTGAAGCAAATGCAGAATATGTATATTGAATCCAGTCTGGTGGCAGTCTGTGTCCCTGAGGAAGCTCTGGTTTCTGAAGCAGAGGTGATTGCACAGGGTTTATATGCGCGATACTTGGCTTATGAGCAGCAGGAACAGCCGCTGACGCTGTTAATTATCCTGAATAAAATCGGGGCCAAACAGCTGGTGATGCAGCAGATTCTGAGCCGTCTGAAACAGATTACGGATGAACAGACAGCGCAGCACATTATGGATCAGCATTATTTCTGTGACACAGTGGTGAACCGTATGGTGTCCAAGCTGTCAGACCAGAAACTGTATCGTCAGCTGCGTATCAAATACAACATGTTCAAGCAGTATCAGCTGGATGAAGATCTGTCTGTAGTGGATCTGGATGATTCTACAGCCCTGAATGCAGAGCAGGAACATCAGGCGGGCTTATATATTGAAGACCTGCGCCGTAATTTTCAGCCAAGTCATATTCTACAGTCAATGGATCTGATTCTGTTTAATGCCGAAACGGATATGCCAATCTATGTGGAAAATAACAGTCCATTATTGGCTAAAATGCGCCAGATGATTCTGGTAGATGATATTGCCAATATCCAGCTGATTAAAAACCGCTTATGGAATGGTGTGCATGCGATGATGGCCTGGTATGCCAGCCTGCGCGGTCATCAGACCATTGGCGTGGCCATGTCAGATCATGCGGTCAGAAAATTCATGCAGCAGGCCTTAGCGCAGGTGAAGCATGGTCTCTGTTACCAGATTCCTAAGCATGCTTCAGATCTGGAACATCTGGCACAAAGTTTTACTGAATCCTGTGCCTATGCTTATCAGGACCCATGTGCACGTGTAGGGCGTGAACCCTTAAGAAAGCTGAAACACAATGAACGGGTTATGGGTTCATTATCGACCTTGCTTAAATATAGTTTACCGTTTGATGTGGTTTTAAAAGGCGCAGTGTTAGGTTATATCTATGCTCTGGAACAGGGTGAATGCGAGCAGCAGGAACTGTTGATGCATTTACAAATCCAGTTAAGACATATGGCATTAGAGCCGCAACTATATGAGACCTTGTATGATGAAATGTCACAATTCATCAATCAGATGATTGCTGGAAAATTGTCCTTGCAAAAATTCATGCAACTGGATTTGCAGCAAGCGCTCAGCTAAATATCAGCAGTAAATAAAAAGACCCAGAACGATTCTGGGTCTTTTTTTATGGAAGTTTATAAATTTATAATTTATACAGTCGTGGATTCTTGCTGATAAATACAGGATTGTGCAATCTGTAGCTGATCATCTGCGGACAGATCAATATTTTCCCATTTTTCCATCTGCTCTAATAGCCAGATAAAATCGGTGAATTGAGGCTCAACACTTTCACCTGCAAGGTTACGAATAATATTCTGAATCTTATGGAAGTCATAAACGTGTCGAGAAGCTGAACATTCAAACTGGATAATCTGATAATCCATCAGCATGTCCCAGACTTCAGAAAGATCCGTAGCATGCTTTAAATCCATCTGGGCTTTATTTACAGCTGCGACTAAGGCCTCTACAGTCAGTGGATGCAACTCGCCCCATTCCTGAGTTATTGCTAGTACTTTATCTGCCACTTTAGGAATCACATTTTGGCTTGCTGCGACAATCAGGCTATAACCTTCAAGCTTGGCCTGAATATTCCAAGGTTCACCCACACAAAAACCATCAAAAATCTGTGCTGCAATCCCTTTGACCATCAAAGGGGGAGGTGAGGTCTTGAGCAATATATTTTTAGCATATTGCGCATCAGTTAAAGCCAGCCATTCTCTTAAACAGTAATGATGAATGGAGTATTTATAAACATGAGCCAGACCTACTTTATGTTGCTGCTTTAAGGCACTGACCAGCTTTTGTGACGTGATCTGTTCATTATCTTCAGGCTGAATGCCCAGTTCATAACACAAATCCTGTCTTAAGCTGATAAATGCCTGATTGATACTGAGGACTAATGGGGTCTGCAAAGCGACTTGTAACTGGTCTGCGCCCAAAGCAGCCGCGGGAAGCATGGCAGACAGGCAATGGGCAGCATCCAGAAAGCCATAGGCCAGACGGTCGCGTAAGCTGGACCAGGAGGCTTCACGGATCAGGTTTACCTTTAAACCCTGTTCAGTAAAATAACCTTGTCGCTCCGCCCAAAGAATGGCAACACAATCAAGCAGTGGAATATAGCCAATATTGAGTTCTGTTTTTTCTAATGTTGTCATTGAATGCTCCTTATTGGCCGGATAACAGTTTTTGTGCATCAAGTAAGCGCCTTGCCATATCGCCAATGGTAATCCGGTGACTCATGGCATTTTTGCGCAACAGGGCAAATGCTTCTTCTTCGCTCAGTCCATGCAGCTGGATCAGCAGGACTTTGGCTTTATCAATATCCCTGCGATCACTTAATTTTTCCTGAGTTTCCTTCAGGTCATGTAACAGTTTTTTATGTTTCTGGAATTGTTCAATCGATATTTCCAGAATATTTTCCAGTTTGGTTGGATCAATCCCGTCCACAATATATGCCGTGACTCCGGCATCAATGGCATTTCTGATGGTGTCCTTGTTGGAATTTTGGGTAAATAGAACCGTAGGTAATTCATACTGACTCACGCAGCTTTCGATAATATCGCGATGAGGATGATCCATATTTAACAGAATGACATCGGCATGCAGGCTTTTGATATCAACAATGTTGAGGTCATTCAGAATGACACAGGCCACCACATGAAAATCATGCGCAAGTAAAGAAGCCTGAATAAATTCAGCGCGTTCTGGATCATCATCAATCAGGGCAATTCGTAATTTAGACATGCAAGATTTTTAACTAGTACATCGGGGAATATCTATGAGGACTTATGCAAAAAACATACCATGCAATTTGGTGCAAAAAATCAGGAGATCAGGTTAAAAGTGTCATAAAAATAGTGTATAGAGTCTGATGAGACTAAATTACTCTGACTAAAATGAGGCGTAACCAAAATAATCGCACTAAAATAAGGAATTTTAAGACAATAAAGAATATAAAATTTATCGCTTAGATCAATTTTAATTTCATCAAGATGATCGGGAAAAATAAAAAAATCAAATATAGATAAAAATATTGGAATAATAATTGCTTATTTTTAATCCACTATAAAATAAAAAGGTGGAATAGACATGAAATTACAACTTATACCATCCCTGCTAGTAGTAATGAGCAGTCTTTTGATGGCGGGTAATGTGATGGCAGAAGATGGCGGTTTACGTTTTACCGAGAAAACTCTGGCCAAAGTGGCAGAAATGAAAACCAAGAAAAAATCAGCTGAAACCCAGCAAGCTGTACCATTACAAGCACAAGTAATCGAAAATGCCTCTAAATAAAATAATAGCCAGAATACATGAAGAAACTCTCCAGCAGGAGGGTTTCTTTTTTGGGCTGAAATCTATAAGCCATAGTTCAAAAAATAAGAATTCTATTTTCTAGTTATGACTAAGATTTTGGTCTAGAAACCTGTCTATTAAACTGATCTTGATGAATCAGAATATTGTTTATATCTTCAAAATTTTTAATTTAAATCACTTTTTGCCAACTCGAATTAGATGGTTACAAGAAAAAAATACATATCTATAAATTACAAATACTTAATAAATTAGATGTCAGAACTTGTATGAATCTGTCTGTGATCTTGTAAAGTACTGACAGATTTTTTGTATAGAAAAAATTAAAAATATTGCCGCACCAGTCAGATATTTTGGCAGAAAATATCTGCTTAATTTTGCATGCTTCATTTATGCTACAGCTTAAATTTTTAAGCCAAGTCCTAAAGCAGATCAGGATCACTTATACAGGATTGTATAAATTCGCCATGAATATGACAAAAATCCCTCTCAAGAAAAATCCGCTTAGCCTGATGATACTGTCGGCATTTTCAGGCCATCTTTATGCTGAAACTACGCTAGCACAGGATAGTGTTCAGCAACTGGAAACTATTGTGGTGACCACTGAGCAAAATACAAATTCCCAGCAACAGACTGCGGCCGAACTTGCCAGCGTTTCGGGAGGAACCAATTTTATTTCAGATCAGCAGCTCGAACATCAGCGTCTGGGAACCATTGCTGACGTCTTCCGTCTCCAGCCCGGCATTTATGCCCAATCGCCGGGCAATGAAGGAGCCAAAATTTCTATCCGTGGTTCTGGCATTAACCGTACTTCTGGTGCACATGCATCCGGAACTTATGTCATGATCGATGATATTCCCTTTACCGGACCGGGTGGTACAGCTTATGAACTGCTTGAACCATGGTGGATTGATCATGTTGAGGTGTACCGTGGTGCCAATGGTTTAAAACAGGGCGGATTATCCTTAGGTGGAACAGTTAATTATAAAAGTAAGACTGGTGCAGAGCAGAATGGCTCTGAATTAAAATATGAAACGGGTAGCCATGGCTATCAGAAATACCAGTTTAGTACTGGCCGACAACTCGATAAGTTAGATTATTATCTGACAGTAACGGGTTCACAGTTTGATGGGATTCAGGATCATGCCGAAGGTGATGGTAAAGGTCTAGCTTTTAATCTGGGTTATCAGATCAGTCCAGATATTGAGACCCGCTTTTATGCCCGTTACCGTGAAAGCAAACATTTAACGCCAGGGCGCATTACCCAGGAACAGCTCAAGAATAATCCTGAAGCAGCCAATGATTTTAATCTGGCTGTAGATGCCAAGCGGATTCAACCGGGCAGTACCTGGCTGGCAAATACTACCACTTGGAACTTGCAGGATGATGCCAAACTGACCGGTAGTCTGGCTTATCACCATTATCCATTGGATCTACGTGAAAGTAGTTATCGTACCAATGTCGATTATGAGGATATTAGTGCGCGGGTTCAGTATGAGAAACCTTATCAGTTATTCGGTCTTGAACATCAAGGAAAAGTTGCTTTTCGAAGTACCACGCACCGTCCGAATAGTGGTGTAACCGAAACAATTCGACGCGATACTACAATTGATGGCACGCTTTATCCGGCAGATACCGTAACACGCCGTTATACCTATCGTGGTTCAGACAATGTGCTGCAATTTGATCAGGAAACTCAGTTGAATGATCAGTTTAAGCTTGATCTAGGATTGGCAGCAGCCTATACCCACCGTGAGAGTGAAGTGACTTATCCTGTGGCTAGTCCTGAAGTTAGCCGCTATGAATGGAATTTCGCCCCGCGTATTGGCCTGACTTATCAGCCAAATGAAACACTACAATGGTTTGCCAATTTAAGCCGTAGTATTGAACCGGCACATCCATGGGCGATGGCATGGTCTTCGCCATACTATTTTGACACTGGTGTCGCTTCAGGGCGGGTACGTGAACCTATTTATCTGGACACGCAAACTGCAAATACTTTAGAACTGGGTGGCCGGGGTCAGTCAGCCTGGGGTGATTGGGCACTGAGCTACTATTATTCCAAAGTTAAAAACGAGTTATTAACCTCAGAGTTGATCAAAACCTATGAGGATGGATCGGAACGACCTTCTGAACCAATTGCTGTAGAATCCAATGCAACTCCCACCCTTCATCAAGGTGTAGAACTCAGTCTGGATACACCATTGTATGCATCACAGCAGGGTGAACTTCGCCTACGACAGGCTTATACCTTGAGTGATTTCCAGTATAAAAACGATCCTTTATTTGGCAAAAACCAGTTACCGGGAATTCCAAAACACCTTTATCAGGCACAGCTCAGTTATGCCTTGAATAACGGTCTTTATGTGGGTCTAAATACAGAATATGCATCGAAGATGGCACATGATTATGCCAATAGCCGCTTCAGTGATGACTATCAGATTTGGGGTATTGATCTGGGATATGCGCCAGAAGATCAGTCATGGAGTGCCTGGGTTAACTTCAAGAACATCACCGATGAAAAATATGCAGCAGTGGTAATTCCAGGCTATGACGACAAAGGTGCAGATCTAGCACGATCTTCACCGGGTGAAGGCTTCTCGACTTATGCAGGCGTGTCGTTTAAATTTTAAAATCATCACTTCATAAAAAAGCGGGCATTTTTGCCCGCTTTTTTTATTGTCAGCTTATATAAAACTAGCCTTCCAGAATTCCACTGACACCTGTCACAATCATATCAATGGCGATGGTTCCGATTAACAGTGCTGCAACACGACCGACAATATCGACATACAGGTCAATGTAGTTGGAATATTTATGCTGTAAATGATCATGCAGGTATTTCATCAGAATTAGCAAGCTACAGGTCAGAAACAGGGTAAAGAAAATCACCAGAATGGTTTGCATTAAACTGAGCTGTACACCGGTAATAACTGAAGCTGAAATGGTGCCGGGACCGATCATAAAAGGCATGGCAATCGTACCCGCCAGATGATTCGGCGCACCCCGCATCACCCCAATGGTATCCGCACCTTCAAAGACATAGCGATAACCAATCACCAGAAAAATCAGACCACCAAAAATCTGGAAGGATTCAAAGCGAGCATGTAGCACTTCATTGAAGAAGGCTTCGCCAGTTTTCGCAAAAATGATGAAAACAATAAAGCTGATCAGGCTGCCCTGAATCAATGCCATATTGAAGACCTTTGCTTCGGAATTACGAATAATTCCGAGCATATAGATACTCATCAAAAATGGATTGAGTAACGAAAAAAACAGGGCAAAGGCATTTAAACTTGCTGACATCATTCAATCCTTCCGTAGTTGAGTGATACTAGATTTCACGGTCCGGGAACAGCGGACGTTTACCTGGGCTGATCCGGTTAATATGCAGATACATCATATGGCGTTCATATTTATCCAGGATGTCATTGATCACCTGTTCCTTACTATAACCGACCAGATCGTTGCCCTGAGAGCCTTCAAACAGATAACTTTCCAGACGATAGTAATAACGTTTGGTTCGTTTACCCCGTGAACTGAAATTTGGCGTGTCATAGCGTACCGGCCATATTTCATAGACAAAGTTTTCTTCTTCATCGAGCTGAATGGTCAGATCCAGGTGATACAGTTCAGGTTCTTCCTCAAGCGATTTTTCCTGAATATTTACTTGAATGCCTTTGTCAATTAACTCGGTTGCAACGGCCTCAATGGCTGGTCTGCAAACATTATCCAGCATGGTTCGGGTCTGGGACAGGCTTGGATGCAGCATGACCCGGCTCAGACGCTTCTTCCAGTTCAGGATATCCACATTACCGACCACAGGCGCAGCATTCAGACTGGTACTGGCCTGACGGAAATCCTCAAGTCGTAAGGATTTATACAAACCGGCCATCACAAAGAAGATCACGAAACTAAAAGGCAAGCCCATAATAATGGTGGTGTTCTGTAATGCTGTCACACCGTTAGCCATCAGCATAGCTAGCGTCAACAGGCCAATCGCAATTGCCCAGAACACACTGAGCCAGCGCGGTGAGTCATGCTCAATATTGGTAAATTTAGTAGTGAAGTTCCCCAATACCAATGCCCCTGAATCCGCTGAAGTCACATAGAACAGCAAACCTGTAATGGTGGCGACACCTGCGAGAAATATGAAACCTGGATACTGTGCCAGTAAGTCATAAAAACCATGCGCCGGGTTTTCTAAAACAGTTGTCGCAAGCTGAGTATTACCATCAAAAATCACGCTGTATAAAGCACTGTTACCGAAAATAGACAACCAGGTCAGGGTAAATAACAGAGGAATAACCAAAGTCCCGGTGACAAATTCACGAATGGTACGACCACGAGAAATACGGGCCAGGAACAGACCTACAAATGGCGACCAGGCAATCCACCATGCCCAGAAGAACAGGGTCCAGCTATTCATCCATTCTTTCGGTTGTTCAAAAGGAAAACTGCTTAAAGAGAGTTTCGGGAACTGGCTGAGATAATCACCAAAATTCTGAATTAGAGCTGCTAATAAAAACTCGGTATTTCCCATAAAGAGAATAAAGAGCAGCAACCCGATTGATACGTAAATATTAATTTCAGACAGAACCCGGATACCTTTATTGACACCCGCAGTGACGGAAATAATGGTAATAATGACTGCAACACCAATTAATGCAGTTTGAATCCAGATATTTTCCGGTAAGCCGAACAGGACATGCAGACCGTAATTTAGCTGAACCACACCAATACCGCAGGTGGTGGCAATACCAAAGATTGTGCCCAGTACCGCAGCCGTATCCACCGTATGGCCAATCGGGCCATTAATTCTTTTTCCAAAAATAGGATAAAGCGCAGAGCGAATTGTCAGTGGTAAATTATAGCGATAACTGAAATATCCCAACGCAACCCCAATCAGCGCATACATACTCCAGCCAGTCAGACCATAGTGAAATAGGGTCCAGACCATGGACTGACGCGCGGCTTCAAAAGTCTCAGCTTCACCGACTGGAGGACTCATATAATGAGACAGGGGTTCAGCGACCGAGAAGAACATCAAGTCAATCCCGATCCCGGCTGAGAACAGCATAGCCGACCAGCTCAGCAGGCTGAATTCGGGTTTGGAATGTTTTGGACCAAGCTTGATTTCGCCATAACGTGAACAGGCGATAAAGACAATAAAAACCAGATACAGCGTTGCCGCCAGCAGGTAATACCAGCTAAAGGTACTACTGACCCAGTTTAAAATATTAATAATGACTAGATTGGCTTGTTCATTAAATAAAATCGTGATGATAGAAAACAGCAGAATAAGCGTCGCCGAACAATAAAAGACTACCTTATTCAGACTATCTTGCACCTCTTCGTTTTTCTTTTGCATAAATCTCTGACCATCGTTTTTGTTGCCGGATGATCTACAGTGCAGTGTGATTTAAAAGCAAAAGCTGGCCCTAAAGCTTCCTTGTTTTCGTGAATTACAAACTTTTGCAAATCCAAAACAAACTGCGCTGTACATCAAGGGTGAGCTGGCACTATAATTTTTATTAATTGAACGTTCAATTAAAAAAGCGTTTATGAATTGTTACATCATTCAGCTATTTGCTTTAGCAGAGTGATTTTTTATTGCTACATCAGTTATTCAGGTTAGTCCTATGCCAAAAGTTGGTATGCAACCGATCCGTCGTCAGCAACTGATCGATGCCACCTTAGCTGCAGTGAATGAGCTAGGTTTTGCAGAAGCTTCAATTAGTCAGATTGCTCAGAGGGCAGGTGTCTCAACCGGCATCATAAGTCATTATTTTCAAGGTAAAAATGGGTTAATTGAAGCCACAATGCGTTACTTATTGCAGCAATTAGGTAAATCTGTTGCTGAAATCAAGTCACAGGTGAATGACGCCCCTGAACAACGCTTACTGGCAATTGTGCGTGGCAATTTTACCGCTCCACAAACGGATAAAGCGGCCATGAAGGTGTGGTTGGCTTTTTGGGCCAGCAGTCTGCACCAGCCCGAGTTACATCGTTTACAGCAAATAAACCATTACCGCTTACATTCCAATCTTAAATATGAATTCATGAAAAAGCTGAGTAAGGATCAAGCTGAGAAGGCAGCACAAGGTCTGGCTGCACTCATTGATGGATTCTGGCTAAGAGGTGCTTTAGTAAGTGGCGAAATTGATCCAGAACTGCCGATTGAACTGTGTAGTGAATATATCCGGCAACAACTCAAATAACCAATCTGCGAGGGAATTCCATTGACAACATTCAAACTGCAACGTCCTTATATCCATGGACAATATGTCGATGCAACGTCCAATAGCACGTTTCAAACTATTAATCCTGCAACAGGCGAAGTCCTGGCTGAAGTGCAGGTCTGTTCAAAAAATGATATCGATCGTGCGGTTGAATCTGCACAACAAGGGCAAAAAGTCTGGGCAGAAATGACCGCGATTCAACGTTCGCGCATCTTAAATAAGGCCGTGGCCATTTTAAGAGAACGTAATGATGAGCTGGCAAAATTAGAAAGCTTGGACAGCGGTAAAGCCTTTAGTGAAACATCGACTGTTGATATTACGACAGGTGCAGATGTACTCGAATATTATGCGGGGATTCTACCGGTTCTTGAAGGCCAGCAAATCCCGCTGAGAAGTAGCTCCTTTGTTTATACCCGTCGTGAACCTTTGGGTGTCGTCGCTGGAATTGGCGCATGGAATTATCCAATTCAGATCGCATTGTGGAAATCTGCACCGGCACTCGCTGCAGGCAATGCCATGATTTTCAAAGCCAGTGAAGTTACGCCTTTAACTGCGCTGAAACTGGCAGAAATTTATACTGAAGCCGGTGTACCGCATGGTGTCTTTAATGTGGTTACCGGCAGTGGTGAAATTGGTGGTTCTCTGACTTCGCATCCCGATATTGCCAAAGTGTCGTTCACTGGTGGCGTTTCTACCGGCAAAAAAGTTATGGCGCAAGCTGCCAATTCTAGTTTGAAAGAAGTCACTATGGAGCTGGGCGGTAAGTCTCCGCTGATTATCTGTGAAGATGCCGATCTGGATCTGGCGGCTGATATTGCCATGATGGCCAACTTCTATAGCTCCGGTCAGGTGTGTACCAACGGTACTCGCGTTTTTGTACCTTTGGCATTGAAAGCAGAATTTGAAGAAAAGATTTTGCAGCGTGTTGAACATATCCGTATGGGTGATCCTCTCGATCCTGAAACCAATTTCGGTCCGGTGTCCAGCTTTGAGCATATGGAAAAAGTGCTGGGCTATATCGAAAAAGGCAAGATAGAAGGGGCGCGCTTATTGTGTGGCGGCGGCCGTGCTGAGGATGAACAGTTTGCCCAAGGGGCGTATGTCCTGCCAACCGTGTTTACCGACTGCCGCGATGACATGACTATTGTACGTGAAGAAATCTTCGGTCCAGTCATGAGCATCCTGAGTTATGACACCGAGCAAGAAGCCATTCGCCGTGCCAATGACACCGATTATGGTCTGGCCGCAGGTGTCGTCACACCAGACTTAGCCCGTGCACACCGAATTATTCATCAGGTCGAAGCAGGTATCTGCTGGATTAATACCTGGGGTGAATCACCTGCAGAAATGCCGGTCGGTGGCTATAAGCATTCCGGTGTCGGACGTGAAAATGGTCTAGTCACTTTGCAGCACTACACCCAGACCAAATCGGTTCAGGTCGAACTCAGTCCTTTCCAGTCTGTATTTAGCGCATAAGGGGGATTTGATGAATTACGACTATATTATTATCGGTGCGGGCTCTGCGGGTAATGTTCTGGCAGCGCGTTTAACTGAAGATCCAGATACTAAGGTGCTATTACTTGAGGCAGGTGGCCCGGACTATCGTCTGGATTTTAGAACCCAGATGCCGGCTGCTTTAGCTTATCCTTTACAAGGACGCCGTTATAACTGGGCCTATCTGACCGATCCAGAACCCCACATGAACAATCGCCGTATGGAATGCGGCCGTGGTAAAGGTCTGGGCGGATCTTCACTGATTAACGGCATGTGCTATATCCGTGGTAATGCTATGGATCTGGAACAGTGGGCCAGCTTTAAAGGTCTGGAACACTGGAACTATGCGCAGTGTCTACCCTATTACAAAAAAGCTGAAACCCGCGATATTGGCGGCAATGACTATCATGGCGATTCAGGTCCGGTTTCAGTCGCAACACCTAAGAATGGTAATAATGAGCTGTTTCATGCCATGGTCGAAGCTGGAGTGCAGGCAGGTTATCCACGTACCGATGACCTGAATGGCTATCAGCAGGAAGGCTTCGGCCCGATGGATCGTACTGTGACACCACAAGGCCGTCGCTCCAGTACGGCACGTGGTTATCTGGATATGGCCAAAGGCCGGGATAATCTCACCATTATTACCCATGCCATGACCAACCGGATTCTGTTTAATCGTAATCAGGCCATTGGCGTGGAATATTTTGAAGGCCAAAATACCTTACAGCCGATTCAGGTCTTTGCAGATCGTGAAGTTCTACTATGTGCAGGTGCAATTGCATCTCCACAAATCCTGCAACGCTCTGGTGTAGGTCCGGCTGAATTATTAAAAAGTCTGGATATTCCCGTGGTTCAGGATCTGCCGGGTGTGGGTGAAAACCTGCAAGACCATCTGGAAATGTACTTACAATATAAGTGCAAAAAACCGGTCAGCTTATACCCAGCATTAAAATGGTATAACCAGCCCATGATTGGCGCAGAATGGTTATTCCTGGGTAAAGGCATTGGTGCCAGCAACCAGTTTGAAGCCGGGGGCTTTATCCGTTCTTCGGATGAGTTCGAATGGCCAAACATCCAGTATCACTTCCTGCCAGTGGCGATCAATTACAATGGGACCAATGCTATCCATGAGCACGGCTTCCAGGCTCATGTCGGTTCCATGCGCTCACCATCTCGTGGTCGGGTTCGCCTGAAATCCAAAGATCCGTTTGAACATCCAAGCATTCTGTTCAACTATATGAGTACCGAACAGGACTGGCGTGAATTCCGTGATGCTATTCGCATTACCCGTGAAATTATGCATCAGCCAGCTCTGGATCCTTATCGTGGTGAGGAAATCAGTCCGGGTAAGAATCTGCAAACTGATGCAGAAATTGATGAATTTGTTCGTAATCATGCAGAAACAGCGTATCATCCGTCCTGTAGCTGTAAAATGGGTGAGGATGATATGGCAGTTGTCGATGGTTATGGGCGTGTGCATGAGATGCAAGGCCTGCGTGTCATCGATGCTTCAATTATGCCGCTTATTATTACAGGCAACCTCAATGCAACCACGATTATGATGGCTGAAAAGCTTGCAGATCATATCCGTGGCAAGCAGGCATTACCTGCTTCTACAGCGCCTTTCTATCGGGCCCCACGCGCTTAAGTCATGGCTATATTCCTGTTGCTTGTTGCAATGAGGAATATAGCGAAATTTATTTTTACCCAAAGCTGGATAAGGCTGTAATCGGTTTCAGAATTATCCACTCTTTGCTTAATATAATTTATATTTTATGAGAACTTTCAAACAAACAGTCCTTTTCGGCTGTGCTGCTGTTTCTAGTGTTTATTGTTTTGCAGACGATGCAGAAGCAAAAAAAATTGAAACCAGTGGAAACATCAGTGTAGTTTCTAAATACATCTCCCGTGGTCTGACCAATGCACCAGAAAATGATGACGTTGCTTTACAAGCAGCGCTGAATCTGGCTTATGGTAATTTTTATGTCGGTTACTGGGGCTCAACCTTAGGTTATTCCTATCCGGAACTGGAAGGCAAAAAATCACATCGTCGCGATAAAGTCGAACATGATTTTATCGTGGGCTATACCTATAGCAGTGAAAACTACGACTGGAATTTCTGGGATGCAACCTATTATTATCCGGGCGGCAGCCATACGACTTCAAATGAATTAGGTCTGAATGTAAGTCGTGCACTAAACGACAAGACCAGTGTTACAGCGGGTGTATCGACCTATTTATATGATGTGGCTTATGCCAATCAGGGTGATACTTTTTATACCTTGGATTTAACCCATCAGATTAATGACAAGCTGGGTGCGCATGTCGGTGCAGCAGGTGGTTATTTTAATGATGAAGGCAAATATGAAGGTAATGAGCTGGGCAACACTACCAAACAGCATGCTTTCCGTTATGCAACTGCCGGATTGAGTTATGAAGTTGCGCCGAAGTTGACTTTATCTAGTGATTATATCTTTGGTGGTTATGACCGTTTTGGTGATAAACAGCGCGATCTCGCTGTGTTTGGTATTGGCTATGATTTTTAATTTGGATCTTGATCTGATTTAAAAAACGCATTTCCCAGTCCATAAAATCCAGTCGGGAACAGCAAGTATCAATAAAAACAGCCTGTTCCCGGCTTAAAGCCAGATTTTCTGAATATTTAATTAACAGATATTTTGATAAATCTGCAGGAAATTCGAGCAAACATTATCAATTTCATAAAATGATTCTATAATAGCGCCCATTCTTACTCGAGCTTATCCTGAAACTAACTGGTTGAAGGTTTAACCCGGGTTATTTTTATTTTTGAGTCAAATTCTCCTCCGTGATTCGGCTTGTATATTCAGATTTAGCATCTTATCTGTCCGTGGCGGCACATAAGAATATTTAGGTATCCACATGGAAATTAAGGTCAATTATCTCGATAATCTTCGTCAAGAAGCTAAGTTCGATGACTTCACGGTAATCGCCGATCAGCCGATTCGCTATAAAGGTGATGGTTCTGCGCCAGGTCCATTTGATTATTTTCTGGCTTCATCTGCGCTGTGTGCGGCGTATTTCGTTAAAGTTTATTGTGCAGCGCGTGACATTCCGACCGACAATATCCGTCTGTCCCAAAACAATATCGTCGATCCTGAAAACCGCTACAAACAGATTTTTAAAATTCAGGTCGAGCTACCAGCTGATATTTCTGAAAAAGACCGTCAGGGGATTTTGCGTTCGATTGACCGCTGTACCGTCAAAAAAGTCATTCAGACCGGTCCTGAATTTGTTATTGAAGAAGTAGAAAGTATTGATGCCGATGCTCAGGCATTATTAATGCCTAATCTGGCTTCAGACAGTCTGACCTGTATTCCGGGTAAAGACCTGCCACTGGAAGAAACCATTACAAATATGTCTGCGATTCTGGCAGGCCTCGGCATGAAGATTGAAATTGCGTCTTGGCGTAATATCGTACCGAATGTCTGGTCACTGCATATTCGTGATGCTCAGTCACCAATGTGCTTTACCAATGGTAAAGGTTCAACCAAAGAAAGTGCGCTGGCGTCTGCACTGGGTGAATTCATTGAACGTCTGAACTGTAACTTCTTCTATAACGACCAGTTCTGGGGTGAAGATATTGCCAATGCAGAATTTGTGCATTATCCGGATGAAAAATGGTTCCAGCCAGGTCCAAATGGTGAACTGCCAGCCGAAGTTTTAGATGAACATACCCGTGAAATTTATGATCCTGAAGATGAGTTACTAGGTACTCATCTGTATGACACCAACTCGGGCAATAAAGCACGCGGTATCTGTTCATTGCCATTTGTACGTCAGTCTGATGGTGAAACTGTATATTTCCCATCGAATCTGATTGAAAATCTATACCTCAGTAATGGTATGAGCGCGGGCAATACTTTGGCTGAAGCTCAAGTGCAATGTCTGTCTGAAATTTTCGAACGTGCGGTTAAACGCGAAATTCTGGAAGGCGAACTGGCACTGCCGGATGTACCTGAACACTTACTGGCAAAATATCCGAAAATTGTTGAAGGCATTAAAGGCTTAGAAGAGCAAGGCTTTCCAGTACTGGTCAAAGATGCTTCTCTAGGCGGTCAGTTTCCGGTGATGTGTGTGACCTTGATGAACCCGCGTACGGGTGGTGTCTTTGCTTCATTTGGTGCTCATCCTAATTTTGAAGTGGCTTTAGAGCGTAGTTTGACTGAACTGTTACAAGGTCGTAGTTTTGAAGGCCTGAATGATCTGCCAAAACCAACCTTCAGTTCAAATGCAGTCACTGAACCGAATAACTTTGTTGAGCACTTTATTGATTCAAGTGGTGTCGTATCTTGGCGTTTCTTCAGCGCAAAATCTGATTATGATTTTGTCGAGTGGGATTTCACCAATAATGGCCAAAACTCAAATGCCGATGAAGCACAGGAATTATTTACCATTCTGGAAGAGATGGGCCACGAGGTTTATATGGCGGTCTATCAGCATTTAGGCGCAACTGCTTGTCGTATTCTAGTGCCGGGTTATTCTGAAATTTATCTGGTGGAAGATCTGGTTTGGGACAATACCAACAAAGCGCTTTTATATCGTGAAGATATCCTGAATCTGCATCGTCTGGATGATGAACAGCTGGAAGCACTGGTTGAACGTCTGGAAGAAGCGGATGAAGACGATTATACCGAGATCCGTACCCTGATCGGAATTGAGTTTGACGAAAATACCGAATGGGGTCAGCTGACCATTCTGGAATTGAAACTGCTGATCTATCTGGCTCTACAGCAATTTGAAGAAGCTAAAGATCTGGTTGAGCAGTTCCTGCAATACAATACCAACACGGTTGAACGTGGCCTGTTCTATCAATGCATGAATGTAGTGCTTGAAGTCATTCTGGATGATGAAATGGAACTGGAAGACTATGAACACAACTTCCGCCGTATGTTTGGCGATGCCCGTATGGATGCAGTCCTCGGTTCAGTAGAAGGCACAGTACGTTTCTACGGTTTAGCTGAAACCAATATGCAGCTTGAAGGTCTGGATCGTCATCTACGTTTAATTGATAGCTACAAGAAACTGCATGCAGCGCGTGCCAAGTTTGTAGCAGCGTAATAAGCGAAGATAATTAGCTGACTTTGCAGGTCTTTAAATCTTTAAAAAATAGTCCATCTTAGAATGGGCTATTTTTCTATTGCTCTAACATCTTAGGAGTAATTTAAAAAAGAAAAATAAAGGACGATCATTGCCGCCCATTTAAATCTTAAATAACAGCTTAAATATTATTTAAAGTCAGGGAAATGTTATTGACCATATGAATCAGGCGAGGACCGATTTCATTTTCCAGTTTTTCCTGATTGAGTAAATAAGTTGGTGCGCCGCAGTTAAAGGTCAGAATACCATGTTTAGGGTGAATCAATGGTACTGCAACAGAGTTCACATCTTTGGCCCAATCACCGAGAGATAAGCAATAGCCATAATCCTGATAATCACGGATGGCACGTTCTAAATTACGCTTAATAGTTGGCCATTGATCTTCATTTCTTTTCTTGATCGCATCAAATAAATATTCACGTTCTTTAACTTCCATCGCAGCCAGGCAGGCACGGCCCATCGCACTACTATGAATAGGCAGGGTAGAGCCAACTGGACGACGCATGGTCAAAGTAGACTCTGTATGAACCACTTCCAGATAAATCATGCTCAGACGATCACGTGTTGCCATGGCGACAGGCGCTTGCGCATAACGTGACATTTCTTCCATAAATGGATAAGCCTGTGTACGGGCCGAAATATTGCTTAGCGCCGCATAACCCAAAGCCAATACACCAACATCCAACAGATATTTGGTCGTATTGGGTAACTGTTTTAGATAACCTAAAGAAACCAGCGTGCTGGTGATCCGGGCAACAGTCGGTTTTGGTAGATTAGTCAGTTGTGCAATTTCCTGGTTGCCCAGTAATTGATTCGTTGCTGAAAAACATCTGAGGATTTCTAAACCACGTGCAATAGACGCGATAAATTGTGGGTTATTTTCTCTATGAATATGTGAAATCGGATCTAAACGGATCTCATCAAAATTAGGTATTTCGCCAGTTTTATTTTTTGTCATGGTCAGAGCAATTAAAGGTAAATTAATAAATATGATAGCAATTAAATTTCACGATACAAAATAAAACACTTCTATTAATGATAAAAATAAATAAAAAAGTGCTCACTTTATCTGTATTTAAGTCAATTAGCGCTATTCAGCTAAAAATAATGCAAGATTTATAAATATTTAAGACCTGTAATGATCTTTAAGTATCTTTAGAAAATTTAAAGTGCGCTAGAGGAAAATTTCAGGGAAATGGGGCTAATCAAAACTAATATCATTAGCACGATTTAATTGAAATCTTGTTATCTCATTACGCTTTTATAGAAGGAATTATGATCTGATTCAAATCATCTAACTCTTTTCTAAATCTATTAATAATCTAAAAATTTCGCATTGTGAAATAAAATTCTAACTATAATTTTTCATTAAATCCAGAAAAATTTGCTTTTTTGCTTAAAAAATAAAATTTTTAATAATTTTTCTTGCTCAAAATGAATTTTTATGATTATTTATTTCGTATTACGAAACTAAAATTAAAGGGTAAAGGAATTTACCCAGATGAACTAAATAACATGGAGATCCCTATGATTCGCGATCCGGAAATGCTCGAGCAACTTCTTTCGACTATTCGTAACTTTGTCAAAAATGAACTAGTCCCTTTAGAACATGAAGTTGAAGAAAGCAATGCGATTCCTGAGCGTATTGTCGAGCAGATGAAAGAATTAGGTCTGTTTGGCTTAACCATTCCAGAGGAATACGGCGGTTTAGGTATCACCATGGAAGAGGAAATTCTGGTCGCAATGGAATTAGGCCGTACATCGGCTGCATTCCGTTCTTTGATCGGGACCAATAACGGGATCGGTTCAAGCGGGATCGTGATTGACGGTACTGAAGAGCAAAAACAGAAATACCTGCCACGTTATGCGACTGGTGAAATCATTGGTTCATTCTGTTTAACTGAGCCGGATTCAGGTTCAGATGCAGCATCTTTAAAAACTAGCGCGGTTAAAGATGGCGATTACTATATTTTAAACGGTACTAAACGTTTTATTACCAATGCGCCGCGTGCAACGACATTTACGGTGATGGCACGTACCAATCCTGACATCAAAGGTGCAAGCGGCATTTCTGCATTCCTGGTAGAGGCGAATACACCGGGCCTGAGTCTGGGCAAAATTGATAAAAAAATGGGCCAACATGGTTCATACACTTGTGACGTGATTTTTGACAACTGTAAAGTTCATAAAGATCAGTTGATCGGTGGTGTTGAAGGCATTGGCTTTAAAACTGCAATGCGTGTCCTGGATAAAGGCCGTCTGCACATTGCTGGCTATAGCGTAGGTATGGCAGAGCGTATGCTGGAAGATGCTTTAAATTATGCAGTGGAACGTAAGCAGTTCGGTCAACCGATTGCGAATTTCCAGCTCATCCAAGGCATGCTGGCAGACTCTAAAGCTGAGATTTATGCGGCGAAATGTATGGTTCTAGATGCTGCTCGTCTGCGTGACGAAGGCAAGAATGTAACCACTGAATCTTCATGCGCGAAAATGTTTGCCACTGAAATGTGTGGCCGTGTAGCGGATCGCTGTCTGCAAATTCATGGTGGCGCGGGCTATATCAGTGAATATTCAATTGAACGTTTCTATCGTGATGTGCGTTTGTTCCGTCTGTATGAAGGTACTACTCAAATCCAGCAAATCATCATTGCACGTGAAATGATTAAACAAGCAACCGCTTAAGCAGCAAATTTTAGAATATTGGAAATATTAAAATGAGCACAAGAATTAGATTTGACTGGCAAGATCCATTCTTACTGGAACAGCAACTGACTGAAGAAGAGCGCATGATCCGTGACAGCGCACATGCGTACTGTCAAGACAAGCTGATGCCACGCGTACTAGAACAGTTCCGTCATGAAAAAACTGACCCAACGATTTTTCGTGAAATGGGTGAGCTGGGTCTGCTGGGCCCAACCATTCCTGAGCAATACGGTGGCGCAGGTCTAAACTATGTCAGCTATGGTCTGATTGCACGTGAAGTAGAACGTGTGGATTCGGGTTATCGTTCAATGGCCAGCGTACAAAGCTCGCTAGTGATGGTGCCAATCAATGAATTTGGTTCTGAAGAGCAGAAACAGAAATATTTGCCAAAGCTGGCGACTGGTGAATTTATCGGCTGTTTCGGCCTGACTGAACCAGATCATGGTTCTGATCCGGGCAGCATGATTACCCGTGCGAAAAAGGTGGATGGTGGTTACCGTCTGACGGGCGCGAAAATGTGGATTACCAACAGTCCGATTGCTGATGTCTTTGTGGTTTGGGCAAAAGAAGTGTCTCCTGAAGGCAATGTCGGTGATATTCGTGGCTTTATTCTAGAAAAAGGCTGGGAAGGGCTTTCTGCACCAGCGATTCACGGTAAGGTTGGCCTACGTGCTTCGATCACCGGCGAAATCGTGATGGATAATGTATTTGTACCAGAAGAAAATGCGTTCCCGGAAATTCGTGGTCTAAAAGGTCCATTTACCTGTCTGAACAGTGCCCGTTACGGTATTGCTTGGGGTGCGATGGGCGCAGCTGAATTCTGCTGGCACACTGCTCACCAGTACACCATGGACCGTAAACAGTTCGGTCGTCCATTGGCTGCGAATCAGCTGATCCAGAAAAAACTGGCAGACATGCAAACTGAAATTGCGCTAGGTCTGCAAGTGGCATTACGTTTCGGTCGCATGAAAGATGAAGGTATTGCTTCAGTTGAGGGTACTTCACTGATCAAACGTAATAACTGTGGTAAAGCTTTAGACATTGCCCGTTTAGCGCGTGACATGATGGGCGGTAACGGCATTTCTGATGAATTCGGTGTGGCACGTCATCTGGTGAACCTGGAAGTGGTCAACACTTATGAAGGTACACATGATGTACACGCCTTGATTCTAGGACGTGCTCAAACAGGTATTGCTGCATTTTCCAACTAAATGCAGATCAACTTCTAGCCAGCATTGCTGGCTAGTTTGTTTTGGCTGACTTTAATTAAAGTCAGCCAATCCAGTTCTGGGATAGATTTTAAAAATCTAGTCAGATTCAGAATTAAAGATCAATTAAACATTCTATGTTTCATTTAATTAATTAGGTGAAACATAAACTTCTAAAGGGCACAGGAGTGCCAGCAAAGTGTAAAGGACATTATGAATACGCTTAATTCACAACAAAACCTTCTACCAGAAGAAAATATGCCTAAGAAAAAGGTCTGGATTCTGGCTTTTATCTTTTCATTTTTAGCGTTATTGGTAGATGGTGCAGATCTTGCACTATTAGCCTACAGTCTAACCAGCCTCAAACAAGAATTTTCTTTAAGTAGTATTCAGGCAGGTGCACTCGGTAGCTGGACACTTGCTGGTATGGCCATTGGTGGCTTTTTTGGTGGCTGGGCTTGTGACCGCTTCGGGCGAGTTCGGGTGATTGTTGTTGCGATCGCTTTATTCTCTTCATTAACCTTCTGGCTGGGCTTTACTCAAAGCTATGAAGAATTTAAGTGGTTGCGATTCTTTTCAGCAATTGGCTTAGGCGCCCTCTATATTGCCTGTAATACGCTAATGGCAGAGTATGTGCCAACAAAATATCGTTCTACAGTACTTGCTGCTTTAATGACAGGCTGGACATTAGGCTCAGTGGTTGCCACTGTACTTGCAGGATGGTTACTTCCAGAACTAGGCTGGCGCTACCTTTACTATATTGCCATTGTTCCGATTGTTCTGGCCATTGGCATGTTCTTCCTGGTACCAGAACCACAAGCTTGGTTAAAGGCACGTCAAGAAAGATTGGCAGCCAAAGCCAGTGGCGCAGTGCAGGAAAAACCGAAGAATACGTTTAAAATGATCTTTGCCGATGCGTTAAGCCGTCGCATGTTCATCCTCTGGTCGTTTAGTACGGCATTCTTACAGTTTGGTTATTACGGTGTAAGTAACTGGTTACCGGCTTATCTGGAATCAGACTTAGGTATCAAATTTAAAGAAATGACCACCTATATGATTGGGACCTTCCTGATCATGATGTGTACCAAAGTGATCGCAGGCATTATTGCGGATAAAATTGGTCGTCGTGCTGTATTTGCTTTCGGTACCATGGGCACCGCAATCTTTATCCCCATCATTGTCTTTGGCAACACACCGGACAATATCTTATGGCTCATGCTGTTTTTCGGATTCCTTTACGGTATTCCATATGGCATTAACGCGACTTATATGACTGAAAGTTTCTCTACCAAAGTCCGTGGTACAGCTACAGGTGGCGCTTATAACATTGGCCGTCTAGGCGCAGTATTGGCACCTTTAACCATCGGTTATTTTGCGCAAGGTGGCTCAATTGGTACAGGTCTACTCATCATGAGTGTGGCTTATTTTATTTGTGGTTTGATCCCGGCGATTTTCATTAAAAACCGTTTGTTTGACCCACAAAAAGCTGACTAATTGATGAATCAAACATTTATAAAGACAGGAAGATGCTAGGAAGCAATTAAATGAATAAAATCACACAGGATATCGAAACCATACTCAAGCAGATTCCAGATGGTGCGCATATTATGACCAGTGGCTTCGGTCTGGCAGGACAGCCAATCGAACTGATTGAAGCCCTGATCGATATTGGTCCTAAAGATCTGACTATTATTAATAATAATGCAGCTTCTGGTGATCGTGGCCTAACCAACCTGTTATTGTCAGGACTGGTGAAAAAAATGATCTGTTCATTTCCTCGTGCCAATAATTCCAAGGTGTTTGAAGAACTGTATAAAGCTGGAAAAGTAGAGTTAGAACTGGTTCCACAAGGCAACTTGGCTTGTCGTATCCAGGCAGCAGGTGCTGGTCTGGGCGCTATTTTTACACCTACAGGTTTTGGAACCAAGATTGCTGAAGGCAAAGAAACCCGTCATATCAATGGTAAGGACTATGTGCTGGAATATCCAATTCATGCAGACTATGCATTGGTTTATGGCAATCAGGCTGATCAATGGGGCAACTTAACATACCGTAAAGCAGCCCGAAACTTTGGCCCGTTAATGGCAAAAGCAGCCAAAACCACGATTGCTCAGGTACATGAAATTGTGGAGCTAGGCGAGCTTGATCCAGAGATTATCGTGACGCCGGGTATTTTTGTGCAGCATGTGGTGAAGGTAGGAGATATCAAATAATGACAATTCAAAAACGTACACGTGAACAGATTGTAGAAAAAGTTGCACAGGATATTCCGACTGGTTCTTATGTGAATTTAGGTATTGGCTTACCAACACGTGTTGCTGGTTATTTAAAACCTGAACAGGATATTATTCTGCATTCTGAAAATGGCGTTCTGGGTTTTACCGCTTTAACTGATCCTGAACAGGCTGATGATGATCTGATTAATGCTGGTAAAGAACTGGTCAGCATGCTCGATGGCGGCAGTTTTATGAACTCTGCGGATTCCTTCGATATTATGCGTGGCGGCCATTTAGATTTCTGTATTATGGGCGCCTTTCAGGTTGCCGTTAATGGTGATCTCGCTAACTGGCATACCGGTGCATTGGATGCAGTTCCAGCAGTGGGTGGCGCGATGGATCTGGCGGTTGGTGCTCGTTGTGTCTATGTTTGCATGGAACATGTCACTAAAAATGGCGAACCGCGAATTGTGGAAGAGCTGACTTATCCGATTACCGGTAAAAACTGCGTTGACCGCATTTATACCGATTTGTGTATTATTGAACTCAAAGATAATCAGGCTTGGGTGCTAGAAATGGTCGATGGCTTGAGTTTTGAGGAACTTCAGCAACAGACAGGTTGCAAGCTGCTCGATGGCCGTGCAGCTGCACAGTTAAAAGCATCAGTATAATAATTATCTAAATCATTTAAACATGATGAGAAATCGCAGCTTAGGCTGTGATTTTTTTACGCTGTATTTTTATGCGTTTAGTTGGGTATTCTAAAAGGGGATATTTCTATTTTTAGCTTACAACTAAATTTTGCATAATCGCCATTATATTAAATGGTTTAAATTTTCTAATATTTTATAAAGTTTCAAAATAAACCATGTAATCTTAAGTCCTTTATTTAATAGAGGGGCATTAAAATGAGAATTACAGACAAATATATAAAAACTGGATATTTTTGGTTGCCAGGAAAAGAAGATATAAAGATTCCTGGGGTCTTATCAATAATTGATGGTGGGGCAGCGGAGTTAGAAATTATTGGTCATTTCGATGGGATTGAATCATTTAACAGTCCAGATGATTTAGATCGAATTCTCGGCTTAGTAGAGGGTGATGGGTTAGTAACTCTTGATCATTGTTTTTATACTAAAAAGAATTTTGCATTTGGAGGAATTTCAAAATCAATCATCTTCGTAAACAAGGTATTTTGTGGTGCTAATTGGGATAAAGATGTAACTATTAGTTTCAATACATTTTCATTTGAAGTGGATTGCTTAGATGAGTGGGTAGGAATTAGTGGTATAGCAGTCGATGGAGATGATCCTAGATTAAAAACAACTATTACATATACTCCACCTGAGAAAAGAATATTTGAACTAGCGAATGGTATGACTCTCGAAATTGGCTTTGCATATACGCTTCCTGGGTCTCCTAATCTAAAAGAAGCAAAAGTTACTCAACGAACTTACTTTAGACTTGTATCTGAAGAGTTACATGAGCTAAATGAATTTATTGGTATTGCTTCCAAAATTACTAATTTTATGTGTTTTGCTATAGATGATGTTGTCTCAATAAAGAATGTATCTGCAACTTCTTATGAAATACAACGCAATATAGGTGAAAAAAAATATCCTGTACCTATAAAAATATATTATCAAAGCACAACATATGTCGAAAAAGTACCTAATAAAAGCTGGCACAATATGCTCTTCACCTTTGGTACTATCCAGGATAACGCTCAGGACGTATTCAATAATTGGTTAAATGCTTATGAATATTTAGCTCCAGCAATGAACCTATATTTTTCAACTAAAATGGATGCTCAAAAATATCTTGAAGGAAAATTTCTAGCTTTGGCACAGGGATTAGAGACCTATCATAGGCGAACTAGTAATGAAACTTTAATGGATACGGATGCATTTTCGAAATTAGTTGAAGAAATCATTCATGGGTGTCCAGAAGATAAACGTGAATGGCTACAAGGTCGCTTAATGCATGGAAATGAACTTAATCTTGGGAAGAGATTGAAATGTATTATTGAACCATTTAAAGAATATTTAGGGAATAAAAGTGAACGAGGAAAACTGTTGAGAAGTATAGTAAATACAAGAAATTACTTTACACATTATAGTGAAAGTTTAGAAAGTGAAGCCGCGAATGGAGCTGCTCTTTGGGAAATCTGTGAAAAAATAGAAGCTATATTTAATTTACATTTCTTAAAAGTTATTGGATTTACTACTGAGGAGATCAGCTCGGTAGTTAAAAACAGTCGATCACTGCACGGTAAGTTAAAAGATTAAGATTTGCTAAAATTAACATAATACACGTTAACGAAAGTATTTTTATTAGTTTTTATAAATCATATTCTTACCGTATGATAAAAAGCCCAATCATCACAGATTGGGCTTTTTTATAAATTTTCATGTTTCACGCTCAATAAATAAGTAATGTTCCATGGTTTTATGTAGTCTCATTTAACTATAAACGGAAAAAATGTCCATATTAAGTAAGAATAGATATCCAAGTAATTATGGTTTAGTAACATTCTCTATTTAAATGAAAAAAGAATTCAATACTTGACCTGAAAATGATGCTGGCAGGAGCCGAGTTCTTTTTAAACTGGGGAGCAGTTCTAAATTTCACAGCAAAGAATTCAAAATAGAAATGCAGAGATAATGTGTCATGTACTGTGCACCCAATCTTATATTCTATGAGTGCACAATGTATGAGTTTAGATTGATTAGGATTGGGACTGGATATTGACCAGATTGCGTTCTCGGCTTAGGTCGTAGCGGTTAATACTAAAGATGAGCAGGGCAAAGACAAAGCCCAATGCAACGCAGGCTGACCAGCCGTACATTTTCCATAGGTTTAGCGATAGAAATGCACCGATTCCAGCACCTGAAAAATAACAGGTCATATAGATCGCATTAATACGGGAACGGGCCTGCACTGAGATCCGATATACCAGATTCTGATTTAAAACATGTAGCGAAGAAATCCCAAAATAGGCAGGAATTAATCCAATGATATATACCCATAAATAGCTTTGCGCAAAAAACAGGGGAATCCAGGCCAGAATTAAACCTGTGGTAGCGAGTTGTGCGACCCATTTTTCCCGATGTCGACCAATCATTTTACCGGTCCATTGTGATGACCAGATGCCGACTATACCAACGATGCCCATTAACCCAATCTGGAAATCATTAAAATGATAGGGTGCTTCCGCCAGCACAAAAGTCATGGTGGTAAAAATAATACTCAGCATACCAAAGCCCAAACCACCAATAATGCTACGTCGGATCAGCATCGGTTCAGTCTTGGCAAAGGTAAATAGTGAGCGATAAATCTGCAAGATGCTCATCTGTAACTGACTTTTCGCTTTAGGTAACTGATACCACATAGCGATACTCAATAAGAGAATAGAACAGCCACTCAATAGGTACACGGCATGCCAGGACCATAAGGTAGAAATCAGTCCTGATACAGTCCGGGCAAACAGAATACCGACCAAAACACCACTCATCAGCAGACCAACCACTTCAGCACTTTTTTCTCTTTGAGACAGGTTGGCTGCAAAAGGAATCAGAATCTGGGTGGTAATCGAACAGAAAGAGGCGAGCAGGGTAAAACCATACAGCATATGCAGATTAGTACTGGCAGAAAGCCCGATCAATGCCAGTCCGGTACATAGCATGAGGCTGCAAATATAGAGACGTTTTTCAAATAAATCGCCTAGAGGTACAAACAAAAATAACCCAGTGGCATAACCAATCTGGGTTAAAACGACAGTCCAGCCAGACTCGGCCACACTGATATGCAGATCTTCTGCGATAGAATAAATTAATGGCTGGTTAAAATAGTTACAACCTGCGCAAAGTGCGCAGGTCATAGCCATCATAAACATAAACTTTCTTGAAATTTGCCCTTGAGCTGACATCCTTGTCTCCTAAGGCTTTAGAAACTATAAGTCGCTGATAAGTTCACACGAGAAACATCCGCTTCTCGATTATCAAAAGTTTCACGCTTACCGTGGTGATATTCTGCGCCCAGATTAACCTTTGGAACTGGAGAATAAATCACGTTCGCTACATAGTCAGTTAAACGTTTATTGGTTTCAGGATTCGCGCGTGCATAGTCGCTAGAATCATCAAAATCAACAACGCTAGCATTAATGCTACTACGTAGTTTCGGCGTGAATTTATGTGTAAAGCCGATATTTAAGCTATTAAACTCATTCAGTAAAAGTTCATTATTGATTGGATCAACTGAGTAATCTCCACCCCAGGCAGCACCGTCGGTGGTTGAACCTTGAGTCAAGAAAGCTGCAATACGCTGGTCGCCAACCATATGGAAATAGTTACCCTGAATCGAGTTTTGATCATTGAGATGATAACGTCCACCAAGGCCTACACCCCAACCAACTTTTTCAATATCACCTGTATCTGTTTGCGCCTGCTTTTGATTGACAAAGCCTTGAGCCAATAAATGCAGCGGACCTGATTGATGAACATATTTAGTGGTTAAAGCAGGTAGGGCAGAAGAACGATCACCACCGGCCATGTACTCCAGACCTACATTCCAGGTATTTTCCGGATCAAGTTTGAAAGCATAGCTGACTTGAGGGGTACGTAGGACCGATCCACCTAGTAATAAGCTGTAATCGACAGCTTCAGTACTAATTTCTGGTGTCGACATTAATGACCAGGCCTGACCAAAAGTCCAGTTATAGTATTTTAAATGTGCATGACGGATACGTAGTCCACCATCGCCTTTACCATTATTGGTCCAGAAGTCAGCTTCTAAACGTGCAGAAACATTTGGATTTCCACCCAAGTCTTTCGCCAGGAAACCAATTCGGCTGGCAGCTGCAGTAAAATCTGAACGGGTAGAGTCAGGTTCAGTAAAAGGCACTTTATTAATCTGGTTAATAGTACGGCCACGAGCTTCAGGGGTACTTTTGAAATCGACTGCGCCATCAAAGCGAATCAATCCATAAACATCGACATTATCCACCATCGAACTCAGCGTTTTAGAGTCTTGCGCTTTGGCTTCTTCCTGCTGGTTTCTTAACGCAAGTTGTGCTGCTTTTTGCTGTTCCAATTCGGCCTGGATTTGCTTTAACTGTGATTCTAAAAACTGCATCCGGTCTTCTGACGCTTCTGCTGAAAATGCCTGTGCTGAAGCAATACCACATAATGTCGCTAAAACTAATTTTTTCATTTCTTAATCCCTAAAGAAATTTTCTGATATCTAAAAAGGAAAATCTTTCCTTGTCATTGCTTTCATTGCTAAATGCAGAGATGCTGACTTTTGAATGATGAATACGATTCTCGTTCAACCAAGAAACATCCTGTTCAGGTCAAAGGGTATGTATTCGATATTTAAAGTCATAAAAATATGGATGAAGGAGGGCAATGAATTCATAGCCCTCCTAAGTTAAAACTTATTCTGCTTTTTGTGGATCGTATAAACGGTCTTTAATAAACAGGGCAGGAATCAAGCCGCAAAGGAAGTAAGCTGCACCCATCACCAATAGACCCGTACCGATCGAACCATTCATCGCTAGATAACCAATCGTAATTGGAGCGAAGATTGCACCGATACGACCGATATTGAATGCACCACCGACTGCTGTACCACGAACACCAGTTGGGAAACTTTCAGTGAGATAGGTTGCATTAATCGCATATGGAATACCGTACAGGAAGCCGAAGATCAGCATCAGCACACCAATGTTATCGGCATTGTGCATATATACGACAACAGGAATAAACAGCGCTGTTCCCATGGTGCCGAAAGCAAACACAATACGACGACCAATTTTATCAGCCACATAACCTGCAATGATTTTGGCAAACATCATGGTGACAAAGGTACCTACCATGTATAGCGCCATTTCCTTGAATTTAATACCTAATTCAGCTTCAAGATAACTTGGTAACCAGTTACTTACACCGAAATAACCAAATAGCAGGAAACCAGAGCTGAAAGACCACAAGATGAACATCTTGCCATGGGTTTTATCTTTAAGAATGGTGATATATGGATTGCCTTTTTTGGCATCATTATCCACGATCTGACCAGTTCTTTTCATTTCACGGACACGTTTCCATGACTCTGGCTCTGGTACCATGAAGTGCATCAAAATACCCAAAGCTAATGGGGCAATTGTTACCCAGTACAGCATACGCCAGCCGAATTCAGGAATAATCCAGCCAGAAACCATAGTAATCACCAATGAGCCTAAAGTGAAACCAGTCATTAATGTTGCCAGTACTGTAGTACGGTATTTGGTCGGTACGTATTCTGACATCAGGGTATTACAGGCAATATATAAACAGCCTAAACCTAAGCACGAAAGGGTGCGTAAAATCGCAAACTCTTGATAAGACTGGGCAAAACCTGAATAGGCAGACAAAATCGAGAAGGAAATAGTGGCCAATACGATGACACGTACGCGACCGAATTTGTCACAGGCCCATCCGCCAATAAAGCCACCGATCCCCATACCCAAAAGAGAATAACTTCCCAAGGCACCGGCCTGTACAGAAGTTAGCCCCCATTCTGCTTTCAAACTGGTCAAGCTGAAAGCCAGAATACCAATGTCTGCACCGTCACATAGTAAAATCAAAAAAGCGAAGACAAAGGCCGTCATCCACAGGCGTTTAGGTGCCTGCTTAACGGTGTCGTCGGAGGAGACCCCCGTTTTAGTTTCCTCAGCTACGATGGTATCGCTTGTCATTCTTATATCCTCTATATATTAAAGTAGCATTCCTCTGCTACCGCTAAATCCATTTTCTTCCTCACGGAAAAGCATTTTCCTCATCTAAGGTCTAAGCGTCTGTGCGCATTCGCCCTGTTACGATCAGGCTGGATCTGATTTTTCCGTTTCACCTTGAGTGAAAAATCACTGAACAACGTAGTATCCTTATGACGGAAATTAATTTTTTTATTTTGTATTGTGGTTAATATTTACATAAATGAATAACCAAAATTCGAATTAAATAATTAATTCCGTATTGCGAAATCAATTAATCATAAAATAACCAACTGAACAAGAGTTTTTACTCTAATTTTTATTAAAAAATAACTTTTTTGAGTTTTTGAGAGAAAAAATCTTGATTTATGGGTCTAGAAACCGTAGTTTTATATAAAATAAAATTTCGCTATACAAAATAAATGGAGATTTTTGATGGAACAGGTAGTTCAAGTAGAGCAAATCTCGACACATGTGGCGATGGTCAAGATCCATCGTCCAGAAGCTAAAAATGCCCTGAATACAGAAGTGCGTCAGAAACTGGCTGCGGCTTTTCTGCAATTGAATGACGACGAAAATATCCGTGCCATTATTCTCACTGGCGGTGAAACTGACTTCGCTGCAGGCGCTGACCTTAAAGAACTGGCAAATGCTGAAACGATCCAGATGATGCAACGTCGTACTGAGCGTTACTGGCAAGCCATTGCACAGTGTTCAAAGCCGGTGATTGCAGCAGTAAACGGTTATGCATTGGGCGGAGGCTGTGAACTGGCGATGCATGCAGACATTATTATTGCTGGGAAAAGTGCCCAGTTCGGTCAGCCTGAAGTCAAAGTAGGGGTAATGCCGGGTGCTGGTGGTACACAGCGTTTATTCCGTGCCGTGGGTAAATTCCATGCGATGCGTATCATCATGACCGGTTGCCTGGTACCTGCACCAGAAGCGTATCAGATTGGTTTGGTGTCACAAGTAACGGAAGACAGCGAAACCCTGGCAACAGCAATCAAGATGGCTGAAGGTCTGGCAAAAATGCCGCCAATCGCGCTGGAACAAATCAAGGAAGTGGCTTTACTGGCTGAAGATGTGCCACTCAATGCCGGATTAATGCTGGAACGTAAATCCTTCCAGATGCTGTTTTCTTCAGAAGATCAAAAAGAAGGTATGCAAGCCTTTATTGAAAAACGTAAACCAAATTATCAGGGACGATAAGCATGAGCATTCAAATTCAGAAAATCGGTATTATTGGCGTAGGTACCATGGGTGCGGGCATTGCCCAAATCGCGATTCAGTCCGGTCATGATGTGGTGTTGTTTGATGCCAAAGCGGGTGCTGCTGAACAGGCACAGGAAAAGCTGGCTAAAACATTAAATACCTTGGCTGATAAAGGTAAATTCAGCCATGAAAAAGCTGCTGAAGATCTTGCTCATTTATCGATTGCTCATCAGATCGAAGATCTGAAAGATTGCGATTTAATCGTTGAAGCGATTATTGAAAATCTGGAAATCAAACAAAAGCTGATGCAGCAACTTGAAGGCATTGTGAAACCTGAAGCGATTCTGGCATCCAATACATCTTCACTATCCATTAGTGCGATTGCTGCCAATTGCAGCCAGCCGGAACGCGTTGCCGGTTATCACTTCTTTAACCCGGTTCCACTGATGAAAGTGGTTGAGGTCATTGAAGGTTTTAATACCCGTGCTGATATTGTGGATGCACTTACTCAGCTGTCGACCAAGATGGGACATCGCCCGGTAAAAGCTAAAGACACTCCAGGATTTATCATTAACCATGCAGGTCGTGCCTTTGGTAGCGAAGCCTATGCAATTCTGAATGAAAATGTCACTCCATTTTATGAAATTGATCGCATCTACCGTGACGGGATCGGTTTCAAGATGGGGCCATTCGAGTTAGGCGATCTGACCGGGATGGATGTATCTCATCCAGTGAGTGAATCGATCTATCACCAATATTATGAAGAAGCGCGTTACCGCCCAAGCGTGATTACCCGCCAGCGTTTTATTGCTAAACAGCTAGGTCGTAAAACCGGTAAAGGTTTTTACGATTATACCTCAGGGAGCAAAGTAGGTGATGTGGCTCCAACCTTGGTTGAAAAGCTGGATCAATATCCATCGGTTTGGTTAGGTACAGAATATAGCGAAGACCGTCAGGCGCTTGAGCAATATCTGCAGCAGTTCAATATTCAGATCGAGCAGACTGAAACACCTTCAGCAGATGCTTTAATTCTGATTGCGACTTATGGTGAAGATGCAACTTCAGCCGCAGTCCGCTATCAGGTGTCTCCGCAGCAAGTAGTCTGTATTGATCTGCTTTACGGTCTGAATAAACACCGTACTTTAATGCCAACGTTTGTGACCAAAGCTGAACTGGTAACCGCAGCACAATCGATTTTCAATCTGGATGGTGTGACTGCGAGCACAATTCAGGAAAGCGTCGGCTTTGTGGCTCAGCGTGCTTTGGCCATGATCGTGAATCTTGGCTGTGATATTGCCCAGCAAGGTGTTGCCACTGTAGAAGACATTAACGTTGCCGTGAAGTTAGGCCTTGGTTATCCATATGGCCCAATTGAGTGGGGGGATGTGCTGGGAGCTGAAAAAATCCTGAAAATTCTGGATCGCATGACTGCGATTACCCGTGACCAGCGTTACCGTCCAAGTCCTTGGTTACGTCGCCGTGTTCAGCTTGGTCTACCACTTGTTCATACAACACATTAATTAGAAAGTTAAAGGAATAACACTCATGTTAAATGCATATATTTATGATGGTTTACGTTCACCAATCGGTCGCCACGCAGGAAGCCTGGCAACTGTACGTCCAGATGATCTAGCAGCAACAGTTATTAAAAAACTGTTAGAAAAAACCGGTATTCCAGCAGCTGACGTAGAAGATGTGATCTTTGGTAGCACCAATCAGGCCGGTGAAGACAGCCGTAACGTGGCTCGTTTTGCGGCACTGCTTGCAGGTATGCCAGTGACAGCTCCGGGTCAAACGGTAAACCGTCTTTGTGCTTCAGGCTTGGGTGCTGTGATTGATTCAGCACGTGCTATTACCGCAGGTGAAGGTGAGCTGTATATTGCAGGTGGTGTAGAAAGCATGACGCGTGCACCATTTGTAATGGCTAAAGCTGAAAGCGCGTATTCACGTGATGCAAAAATCTATGACACCACGATTGGTACACGTTTCCCGAACCGTAAATTTACCGACCAGTTTGGCGCGCACAGCATGCCAGAAACAGGTGATAACGTCGCTGAAGAGTTTGGCATTACGCGTGAACAGGCAGATACTTTTGCTGCTGCATCACAAGCGAAATATCAAGCTGCAAAAGAAGCAGGTTTCTTTGAAGGTGAAATTACTCCGATTGAAGTTTCACAAGGGCGTAAATTGCCGCCTAAATTAGTGACTGAAGATGAACATCCACGTCCATCTTCAACATTTGAAGCATTATCCAAGTTAAAACCGCTTTTCGAAGGTGGTGTTGTGACTGCAGGTAATGCATCAGGTATCAATGACGGCGCTGCAGCACTGATTATCGGCAGTGAAAAAGTTCAGGAACAGTATGGCTTAAAACCTTTAGCTCGTATTCTGTCTTCTGCAGCCGCTGGCATTGAGCCACGCATCATGGGTGCGGGCCCAATTGAAGCAATCAAAAAAGCTGTAAAACGTGCAGGTTTGACGCTAGATGATATGGACATTATCGAGATCAATGAAGCATTTGCCAGCCAGGTGTTATCTTGCCTGAAAGGTCTGGATGTGGCTTTTGATGATCCGCGTGTCAACCCAAATGGTGGTGGCATTGCGATTGGCCATCCACTAGGCTGTTCAGGTGCGCGTTTGGCTTTAACTGTTGCGCGTCAATTACAGCGTACTGGTAAAAAATATGCCGTGATCAGCCTGTGTATCGGTCTGGGTCAAGGCCTGGCGATGGTGATTGAAAACCCTGAAGCTGCATAACAGCTTTAGTTATCGTATTAATGCCATGTATAGATGATATGCATGGCATTTTTTATTGGGCTATTTATATAGAAATACAAATCCCTGCAAATGCAGGGATTGTTTAAATCAGCGTAAGGATTATTTACGGCCAGTAACCAATAAAGTTGCTGAACCGAAAGCATAAAGTTTACCGTCTTTATCTACAATTCGGCCTTCTGAAGTCAACACATTACGACCAATGCGGATCACTTCACCAATGGCAGTATAAGTTTCGCCATTTTTCATGGCTTTGAGCATTTTGACATTCAAGTCAATAGTAGAAAAACTGACACCAGCATCAACTGTGGTATGAACCGCTGCACCTGTTACGCTGTCCAGAACAGTAGCGCAAAATCCACCATGAATGCCACCTTGTAGGTTGAAATGACGTTCATCTGGATAAACTTCATATTCCACGTAGTTTTCACGGACGACACTGAGTTTCATGGGAATCAGTTGTCCCATCGCTGAACCAGGCAATTCGCCATTTTTAATTGCAGTTAGATATTCAAGTCCATTCATTTGAGCTGTAGTCATATAACTTCCCTTTAATAAAATATTTCGCTTTATGAAATAATATTCTGTTTTTCTAAAATTATGATATAACAGATAGTGATCGAAATGCTATATTTTTCCAGGATGGAATGATGACAATAAAAAATCTCGTTACAGCTGCTGAATGGCAGGCACGCTGTGAACTGGCTGCGCTTTATCGCATTATTGCGCATTATCGGATGACTGACTTGATTGATACTCATATCAGCCTAAGAGTTCCAGATCAGCCAGATTGCTTTCTGATTAATCAATATGGGGTCGCATTTGAAAAAATGCGTGCCTCAACGCTGGTGAAGATTAATCATGAAGGGCAGGTGGTAGAAAGCTATGAACAAGACAAGCCAGTCAATATGGCTGGCTTTGTGATTCATTCTGCAATTCATGACGCGCATCCTCATCTGAACTGTGTCATTCATACGCATACCGCGGATGGAATTGCTGTTTCTGCGCAGAAACACGGCCTTCTCCCAATTTCCCAGCATGCCATGAAATTTTATCAGCATGTGGCCTATCACGAATATGAAGGCGTTGCGCTTTCAACTGACGAACAAGAACGCTTGATTCAGGACTTGGGCGACCATCGTGCCATGATTTTACGCAATCACGGGCTATTAACAGCTGGGGAAACCATTGCGCGGGCTTTTCATGAAATCTATTTCCTGGAACGCGCCTGTCAGGCACAGGTGAAGGCCTTAAGCGGCGGTGCCGAGTTGCATTATCCAGCTGAAGAAGTCCGAATTAAAACAGCCAAACAGTTCGCCAGTCCTCTCATTGAACCGATTTTACAGCGTGCCTGGCAGGCCGCTTTGTCCCTGATTGAGCATCAATATACGGAGTATGCATCATGATTGTTATTTCCAGTTCTGTACCAAATATTGAAGCCATTCTGGTCAAGTCTTTTCAAAAATATGCGCCAGCTGGTAGTTTCTGTACAGTTGACAGCCCTGAAGCTGAACAGGCAACCACGGTTGCTGCCTGGTTTCCAGATCTGGAAAAAGTGCAGCAGCTACCAAAGCTTGGCCTGATTCATTCGATTGCTGCTGGGGTAGAACATTTAAACTTAAATGCTGTACGCCCAGATCAAGCCGTTTGCCGGGTACTGGATCCACATCACCAAAAGGGCATGTTTGATTATTTGCTTTGGGGCGTGCTGTATTTTCAGCGTTATTTTGACCGCATGATCCAACAGCAAAAGCAGCAGCTGTGGAAGCAGTATCGCCAGAGCTATAGCCATCATATTCAGGTCGGAATTATAGGACTGGGGCATATGGGCGGATACGTAGCAGAACGTTTCGCAGACATGGGCTATCAAGTCTCTGGTTGGTCGAATTCCCCAAAAGACATTAATCAAGTCAAAAGTTATGTGGGCCAAGAACAGCTTTCCGAATTCCTGGCTCAAAGTCAGATTCTGATTAACCTACTACCACTTACTGAAGAAAATACCGGTATTCTTTCTGCTGAATTATTTCAGCAACTGCCTGAACAGGCGGCTTTGATTCATGTCGGGCGTGGCCAGCATTTAATCGAGCAGGATTTATTGGATGCGCTGGATTCAGGTCATCTTCGTGGTGCGATTGTTGATGTGTTTGAGCAGGAGCCGTTACCTGTGGACCATCCATTCTGGCAGCATGAAAAAATTGTGGTGACACCACATGTTGCCTCACATGCCCCAATGTCTGTGGTGGTAGAGCAGATACTGGAAAATGACCGCCGATTAAATCAGGGCCTGGATTTGTGTCATCAGGTGGATGTCAATAAAGGCTATTAATTGTAGAGATACAGACAAAAAAATAAGGAAATTGATGATGTGGGAAATGATTCAGACCCAGGTTCAGCAAGGCGTTGCCACTTTAAGTTTTAACCGTCCAGATTCACTGAACAGTTTCAATCGGCAAATGCATGAGGAAGTGCAGCAGGTGCTGAAAAGCTGGAATACAGACTCGGATATTCGGGTGATTGTGATTCGTGGTAATGGTCGGGCATTTTCAGCGGGACAGGATTTAAAAGAACGTGCCGGGCAGCTCGGTAGTGTGCCGTTGCCTCCCGAAGGCTCTCTAGCCAAATATTATAATCCTTTGATCAACCTGATTTGTAAAAGTCCCAAACCGGTGCTTGCGGCAGTAAATGGTGTGGCTGCCGGTGCAGGGGCCAATATCGCGCTGGCTTGCGATCTGGTTATTGCCAAGGAAAGTGCCAAATTTATTCAAGCCTTTTCTAAAATTGGCTTAATTCCTGATGCCGGCGGCACCTGGATGTTGCCGCGTTTGATCGGCTATGCACGTGCCATGGCACTGACTTTACTTGGTGAGCCTGTACATGCCAAAGAAGCGGCTGAAATGGGTATGGTCTGGAAAATGATCCCTGATGCAGAATTTGATGCTTATATCGATGAGCTTGCACAGCGACTGGCACGACAGCCGACCTATGCACTGGCCTTAACCAAACAGGCTTTGCAACGCAGTGCTGAAAATAGCATGGATCAGCAACTGGAGCTGGAACAAAACCTGCAATACTTGGCCTTAAGTAGCCAGGACTACAAAGAGGGTGTGCAGGCCTTTGTCGAAAAACGCCCTGCACAATTTACCGGACGCTAAGGAGAGCATTCATGAAAATTCAAACGCGTATCACCGAGCTTTTAGGCATTCGCTATCCGATTATTCAGGGCGGCATGATGTGGGTCGGTACCGCAGAAATGGCCAGTGCAGTCTCCAATGCAGGTGGTTTGGGAACGCTGACGGCATTGACGCAACCTACGCCTGAAGCGCTGACCAAGGAAATTGCACGTTGCCGTGAAATGACCGATCAGCCTTTTGCAGTGAATCTGACTTTATTGCCCGCTGTAAATCCACCCCCATATGCCGAATATCGTCAGGCTATTATTGAAAGTGGGATCAAGATTGTAGAAACGGCAGGCAACAAGCCGCATGAACATATTGAGGCCTTTAAACAGCACGGCATCATTGTGATTCATAAATGTACCTCAGTCCGTCATGCACTTTCAGCACAAAGAATCGGTGCGGATGTGATCTCGATTGATGGTTTTGAATGTGCCGGCCATCCGGGTGAAGATGATATTCCCGGGCTGATCCTGATTCCTGCAGCAGCTGATCAACTTACTGTGCCGATTGTGGCCAGTGGTGGTTTTGCTGATGGTCGTGGTCTGGTGGCAGCACTTGCTTTGGGTGCTGAAGGGATCAATATGGGGACACGTTTCTGTGCCACACAAGAAGCGCCGATCCATCCAAACATCAAGCAGTTTTATGTCGAGAATGATGAACGAGCAACGCATCTACTTTATCGTCAGTTTAGAAATACTGCGCGTGTTGCAAAGAATGCAGTATCTGATCTCGTCGTTAAAATGGGTGAAGATCCAAATCTGGAATTTGAACAGATTCGCCCTTATGTTAGTGGCTTAAAAGGCAAGCTGGCTTTGGAAAATGGCGATGTAGATGCAGGCGTACTGACAGCAGGTCAAGTGATGGGGTTAATCCATGACATTCCAACCTGTCAAACGCTGATTGACAATATCATGCAAGAAGCAGAACAGATTGTTCAGCAACGTTTGGCTCAGTTTTTCCCGCGCTAGATCGATTTATTTTGATCATTTAATAAAAAGCCATTCATTACCGAATGGCTTTTTTATACCAAAGTTTTAATTTTTTAAATGTGATTTTTTATGTCATGACTAGATTTTATCCATGCACTTATATTATATTCGACCTAAAACATAATTTCGTATTATGAAATTAATTGTCATAAATATACAAATTAGAACTCATACAAGGGAATTACGATGAGAAATTATATTGCGCCATTAAAAGACATGAAGTTTGTCCTGAAAGATCTGCTCAATGTTGAACAGAGATACGCAGGCTATGCAAAGTTCGCAGACAAAGTTTCTATGGATATTATGGAACAATATCTGGAAGTCGCTGCTGATTTTTGCCAAAACGAACTTCTACCAATTAATGCGACAGGTGACCAGCAGGGCTGTCGTCTGCAAGATGGCGTCGTGACTACACCGGATGGTTTTAAAGCTGCTTATGACAAATATGTAGAACTTGGTTTTACCTCATTAACTGGTGATGAAAAATATGGTGGCCAAAGCTTCCCGACCTTATACCGTATTGCTATTTCAGAAATTATTACGGCGACTAACTGGTCTTGGGGTATGTACCCAGGCCTGTCTCATGGTGCGATGCGTACTTTAGAGCATCATGGTAGCGATGAACAGAAACAGAAATTCCTGGTACCTTTAATTGCAGGTCGCTGGACCGGAACCATGTGTTTAACTGAATCACATGCCGGTTCTGATCTGGGCCTGATCCGTACCAAAGCGGTGCCAAATGAAGATGGCAGCTACAGTATCAGCGGTGAGAAAATCTTTATTTCAGCAGGTGAGCATGACCTGGCTGAAAATATCGTACACATTGTATTGGCGCGTTTACCGGATGCGCCTGCAGGTACTAAAGGTATTTCGCTGTTTATCGTGCCTAAATACAATCTGGATGAAGCTGGAAATGTGGCTTCACGCAATGGTGTGGTGTGTAGCGCGATTGAACACAAGATGGGTATTCATGGCAATGCGACCTGTGTACTGAATTTTGATAATGCCAAAGGTTTCCTGATCGGGCCTGAAAACCGCGGCTTGAACTGCATGTTTACTTTCATGAACTCTGCACGTATTGGAACGGCGATTCAGGGCCTGGCAGCAGCTGAATCTTCTTATCAAGGCGCATTGGCTTATGCCAAAGACCGTCTGGCGATGCGTTCACTCGAAGGTGCGAAAGAGCCAAACCTGCCTGCGGATCCAATCATCGTGCATCCGGCAGTACGCAATATGCTGCTGACTCAAAAAGTATTTGCAGAAGGTTCACGTGCCTTGGCTTATTATCTGGCAACGTATGCTGATATCGCTGAAGCAACGGATAATCCTGAAGAGAAGAAAGCTGCAGAAGACCGTCTGGCATTATTGACCCCAATTGCTAAAGCCTTAATGACCGAAACAGGTGTAGAAGCTGCCAAACATGGTATGCAGGTCTTTGGTGGACACGGCTATATTGCTGAACATGGCATGGAACAGATTGCCCGTGATGCACGTATTGCCAGTCTGTATGAAGGTACTACTGAAATTCAATCAATCGACTTGCTGGCGCGTAAAGTGCTAGGTTCAAAATTGGGTTTGCTCACTGCATTAACGGATGAGATTCAGGGCTTTGTTAAAGAGCATCAGCAACATGCCCAGTTTAACCAGCAGGTTGCACAAGTGAGCCAGTTGACTGAGCAATGGCTAGAATTAACCAAAACGATTCAGGCTCAGGCACAACAGTCTGCCAATGAAATCGGTGCGGCATCTGTCGATTACCTATATTTCTCTGGTTATGTAGTGTCTTCGTATTTATGGCTGAAAATGGCGATTACGGCGCAGCAAAAGATTGAAGAAGGTAATACTGATCCGTTCTATGCAGCGAAGATCAAAACGGCACAATTCTTCTTTGCCCGGATTCTGCCAAGAACTTCAACCCACATTGCCAATATTCAGGCGGGTGGTGAGAGCCTGTTCTTGCTTGCACCTGAAGAGTTTAAATTCGATTAATCCTTTCACCCACGATCAATCTCTCGATCGTGGGTCTTTTTTTGTTACTACTTTTTTTATCCTGCACAAAACTCAATATCGATAGGTACTTTTCAGTATTACATCGGCCATAAAACAACAAGATCAGGAGTCTATATGGATTTAGACACGATTACTCGACAATGTCCTTATGGTGATCTGCAACTGACTTATCATGAAGTCGGACAGAAATCCTCATATCCCACCATCATTCTGATCCATGGTACGGGTGGAAATACGGACAAACATTTCAGCTATATTTTCCCCATGCTCGGTATCCATCAGCGGGTTTTATCGCTTGATTTGCATACTCCAGATAAAGCCGATCTGGCAGTGACTGATTTTAGTCAACAAGTTGAAGCACTGATCCAGCATGCAGTTGCAGAAGATGAAGCAATTACTGTGGTGGGTTATTCACTTGGTGCTGTGATTGCTGCACAAGTAGCTGCGAGTCTTAAACAGCGCGTGGCACGTTTGATTCTGTTAGCAGGTTGGGCAAAAACCAGCTCGGTGCAACAACTACGGACCACGATCTGGCAACAGCTATTTAACGATCAATCCGCAGCTTTACCGCATTTTGTGAATTATTGCCTGTATAGCGATGATTATTTGTCTGCACGTAGTGAACAGCAGGTGTTGGATCTGGCATGCTTCGTTAAGCCTTCTCAAGATGCAGCCAAACAGCGTGAACTGAATTATCGCATTGACATCACCGCCATTTTGCCGAACATCTCTGCGGAGACTTTGATCGTGGCTTGCCGTGAAGACCGGATGGTGCCTTTAGCGCAAGCAAAATTACTGTTTGCTTCGATTCAGAACAGCCGCTATATCGAAATAGTTTCAGGACATGCAATCCATATTGAAGCGCCAGCGGAAGTGGTGCAACTGATCAACCAGTTTAGCCAGCATCCAGAACAGTATCCGGCGAATCAGAAAATCCAGCCCATGATGCCTTAAAAAAAGGAGAAAAATAATGCAAGCTCAAGGACAGCGCAGCAAGATTTTAATTGTAGGCAGCGGTTTTGGTGGATTAGGCATGGCGATCCGTCTTAAACAGCAGGGCATTCACGATTTTAAAATCATTGAACGTGCCGCAGAAGTGGGCGGAACATGGCGTGATAATACCTATCCCGGTGTCGCCTGTGATGTACCGTCACATTTATATTCTTTCTCGTTTATTAAAAATCCCAATTGGTCACGTGTCTTTCCGCAAGGGGCAGAAATTCAGCGTTACTTAATCCAATGCTGCGATCAGGAAAATATCCGGCCACATATCGATTTTCAGACTCAACTGGAAAAAGCTAGCTGGAATGCCAAACAACGTATCTGGAATATTCAGACCTCTAACGGTCTGTATCAGGCAGAATTTTTAATTACAGCAACCGGGCATCTGGCAGATGAACATCTGCCACAAATTCCGGGACTGGACGAATTTCAAGGTCAAGTGATGCATTCTGCACGCTGGAATCACGAAGTAAATCTGGAAAACCAGCGCGTAATTGTAGTGGGTTCAGGGGCTTCTGCGGTCCAGCTTGTACCAGAAATTGCCAAAACAGCAAAAAGTCTGACCGTATTGCAACGCAGTGCACCGTATATTTTGCCGCGACCAGACCGACCTTATTCTGAGTCAGAAAAACAGCTCTTCCGCAAAGAACCAGACAGCATGGCAGTGTTAAGACATTCCTTGTTCTGGGGCAATGAATATAATTTTGCCCAGCGCCGTAATCTGAAAAGCCAGATCGAGCGGGTCAAGAAAAACTGCCTGCAATTCTTGAAACACCAGATACCAGATCCCGAATTACAGCGAAAACTCACACCGAATTATGAACCAGGCTGCAAGCGTTTATTGCTGTCCAATGATTATTATCCAACTTTTCTAAAACCGAATGTCACGCTTGAAGATTCAGCTTTGGCCGCCATCACAAAAGACGGTGTAATCAGCAAATCAGGCAATGAATATTCTGCAGATATCATCGTCTTTGCTACTGGATTTGAAGCAGCACGACCACCTTATGCCTCAAAGGTAGTGGGTAAACATGGCCTAAGTCTGGAGCAGCAATGGTCTAGTGGTATGCAGGGTTATCAATCTACGACAGTCCATAATTTTCCAAACCTGTTCATTCTGAATGGTCCTAATACCGGAAGTGGGCATAACTCAGCGCTTTATTTTCTGGAAACCCAGTTTGATCTGGTACTGGACGCCTTGCAGTTTTTTGAACAGGAACAGATTCAGGTCTTTGAAGCCGATCAGAACGCTGAAAATCGCTATATGCAAGAGTTACAGCAGCTTTCCCAAGGCAGTGTCTGGTTATCAGAAAGCTGTAAAAGTTGGTATCTGGACCCAGTGAGTCGCAAGCTGACTTTGGTCTGGCCAGATTATGCGCATTCATTTAGAGACAAAAACCAGCATTTTATTCGCAGTGGTTACCATTATGAATACATGGAAAATGCTCAAAGAAAAGTTGTCTGATTTTTAAATTTTATTCATTAAAAAAAACCAGTCTATTTGACTGGTTTTTTATTAAAAGATGATAGAGATTAATCTGCTTTTTGCGGATCATATAAGCGGTCACGTATAAACAGTGCAGGAATCAGACCACAAATAAAATAGGCGCCTGCCATTACCAGTAGTCCTGTTCCAATTGAACCTCCATGAGCAAAATATCCAATTGTGAGTGGTGCAAATACTGCTCCGATACGGCCTATATTGAATGCACCACCTACAGCCGTACCACGAATCGAAGTAGGGAAGCTTTCAGTCATATACGTGGCATTAATGGCAAATGGCATACCATATAAGAAGCCGAACATGAGCATCAGGTACAAAATATTGGTCGGTGTATTGAAATAAATTACAATCGGAAGAAACAGGGCTGTGCCCATGGTTCCAAAAGCGAACAAGGCACGTCGTCCGAAACGATCTGCCAGAATGCCTGCGACGATCTTGGCAAAAATCATGATCATAAACGTGCCAACCATATAGCCAGTCATGGCCTTAAAACTGATGCCCAGATCCGATTCGAGATAGGCAGGTAACCAGTTACTTAAACCGGCATAACCAAATTGCAGGGCACCTGCACTTAAAATCCATAGTAAAAACATCCAGCGGTGATTTTTATCTTTGAGAATGACTTTATAAGGATTCTGCTTTTTCACCTTAACTTTGCTAGCTGCTTCCTGACGTTTTAATTCACGTGAACGTAGCCATGAATCCGGTTCAGGAACAAGAAAATAAAGCAGAAAAGCCAGAACGATCGGGCAAATGGTAATCCAGTACAGCATACGCCAGCCATATTCAGGAATAATCCAGCCCGCCAGTAAAGTTGCACATAATGAACCTAGGGTAAAACCGGTCATAAGTGCCGCCAGAACAGTTGTCCGGTATTTTGTCGGAACATATTCTGACATTAAGGTATTACAGGCGATGTATAGGGAACCCAGTCCAATAGCTGCAATACTGCGGATAATTAAAAACTGATGGTAAGATTCTACAAAGCCCAAGGTGCAGGATAAGCTGGAAGCAAGAATCATATAAAATACAATAACTTTCACCCGGCCAAAACGGTCACAGGCCCAACCGCCAATTAATCCGCCAATCACTCCACCGACCAGACTCCAGCTCCCTAAGGCCCCTGCCTGAACGGTGGTTAAATTAAATTCAGCTTTGATACTGGTGAGGCTATAGGCCAAAAAAGCCAGATCAACACCGTCTGCAAGTAAAATAAGAAAACATAGAATAAATGCGGTCATCCATATTTTTTTAGGCTGAACTGTGACCCGTTCAGCTTCTAGCACTGAAGTTTCATATGTCATCATCGACATCCTTTTCTTGTTACGTTGTTGTTTTATAAGAATGAATCCACATTCTTTTGTTGCTTTTACTGATTTATTATTTCGCTATAAGAAATTACATATTATTAATTGATAAAATATATCCAAATAATTAGCCATAAAATTCGTGATTTTATTTGTAAAAATTTGAAATTAGCCAAATATTGCATTGATTTGGGAGGAAAGATAACGTTATTATTTTTTAATCAAAATAAAGTTTCACAATACAAAATAAATTTAAAATCAAGGATAGGAGTGCTGTAATGACAAGTCAGCCATGGATGGAAGAATATAAAAAATGGAACGTCAATCCGGAATTTACCCGGCCTGGCCCTGATAAAACTTTGAGCACAACGATTGCTGAGAACCTGCTTAAATTTAAGGATAAAACCGCATTTTTCTATCTGGATCGAAAGTTCAGCTATCAGGAGATTGACGTTTATAGCCAGAAACTGGCGACCTATCTTCAAAATCTAGGCTTGGCAGCTGGTAGCCGCATCGCGGTGATGTTGCCGAATATTATTCAATATCCGATTGCGACTTTCGCGATTATTCGTGCGGGTTATATTCTGGTGAATGTAAACCCGATGTACACCCAGCGTGAGTTGTATCATCAAGTTCAGGATTCAGGAGCAGAAGCCTTGATTATTCTGGGCTCAACCTTAGAACAGTTAAATAATCTGGATGAATGTTCTGCGCTAAAACATGTGATTTCTACCCATCCGCTCGATTTCATTCAGGATCAGTCAGTTTCAATTTATAGCCAAACAGCGCAATATCCTGATAAACATTTTTCTGACTTTAAGCAGGCCATTGATCAGGTACAGGTGATTGATTTTGTAGCGCCTGTACAGCAGCAGGAAGATACTGTCATTCTGCAATATACCGGTGGGACTACAGGTGTTTCCAAAGGGGCTGAACTCAGTCATCGCAATATCTTATTTAATATTGCCCAGAACAGTACGGTGTTCATTAGCCATTTTGGCGATCGTTATGCCACTGAAGAAGAATATGTGTTTTGTGCCTTGCCGCTGTATCACATTTATGGTTTTACCATCTGCCTGTTCAGTTATGGACTAAGTCGCGGTTTTGCCAATGTCCTGATTCCAAATCCAAGAGATCTGGATGCATTGGTAGATCAATATCATAAGCATCCACCGACGGTGTTTCCGGGCGTGAATACCATGTTTAATGCATTGGCTCATCATCCACGTTTCCGCGAGCTGGATCACTCACGCCTAAAAACCACGACAGGCGGTGGTGCATCTGTTTTAAAAAATACAGCAGAATTATGGTACGAAGTCACAGGCTGTCATATCTATGAAGGCTACGGTCTTTCTGAGACCTCACCAACGGCAACATTTAACCCACCTTTAAGCAAGCGCTTTAGCGGTAGTATTGGCTTGCCATTGGCAGGCACAGAAATTCAGATTCTGGATGATGAAGGAAAACCTGTAGCACTTCATCAGGCTGGAGAAATTGCTATTCGCGGCCCTCAGGTGATGAAAGGTTACTGGAAGCAACCGGAAGCAACAGCACAGGTATTTACCAAAGATGGTTTCTTCCTGACAGGTGATATCGGTTGTATGGACGAGCAGGGTTATATCACCATTCTGGACCGTAAAAAGGACATGATTCTGGTCTCCGGCTTTAATGTCTATCCAAATGAGCTGGAAGGCGTTTTATCCAAACATCCTAAAGTACTGGAATGTGCCGTCATTGGAGTGGATGATGAAAAATCTGGACAAGTTCCGAAAGCCTTTATTGTAAAACAGGATACCAGTCTGACCGAGAATGAAGTCATGACTTATCTGAGACTACAATTGACCAGTTATAAGCTGCCAAAATATATTGAGTTTGTGTCTGGATTGCCAAAGTCTGCAGTCGGTAAAATTCTACGCCGTGAGTTGCCTAAAACCGTGCAGCCGGATGCCAAAGCCTGCTGAGAAATAACATAGTCAAAATAAAAAAGGAATCTTTCGATCATTGCTGTCCCACAATTTTTCACAAGAGGAAGCTCAAATGAGCTTCCTCTTGTTTTATGGGTATTTTATCGGGTGAAAATAAAGCTTTTAAAGTTCTTCTTTCAAACAAATTCACTTGAATTATTC
>NZ_VPDK01000089.1:0-1197 GCF_013417725.1 Acinetobacter sp. YH12233 | reverse complement strand
TGTAACTCCAAAATAGAAATGTCCGGTTTCTCCAAAGTAAAAATGTCCGCTTTTAGAATATGCACTTTTGCAATTTCGTTAGCGGACGGTTTGATATGTTGGTGTCTATGTCGGATAAAGAACTTAAACGATTGTCGGTCTTGCAGGAAATCTGCGATCAACGCATAACTCAATCCCAGGCTGCTCAGCTACTTCATATTTCAGAACGTCAGATCAGACGTTTACTGCAGAAATACAAAGCTCAAGGTCCCGCTGCATTAGCCCATGCCGGTCGTGGCCAAATCAGCAATTCCAAACTTCCTGAAGAACTCAGACTCAAGTGCCTCAATATTGTTTCTGATCAACTCCATGGTTTCGGACCCACTTTAGCGCATGAAAAGCTCACCACCGTACATGGATTCGATCTTTCAGTAGAAACCCTGCGTTCCTGGATGATTGCAGCTGACTTATGGATTCCTCGATCCAAGCGCCTAAAACGCCCGTATCAGCCTCGTTACAACCGGGATTGCTTTGGTGAACTGATCCAAATTGATGGCTCATATCATGACTGGTTTGAAGGACGCGCTGCTAAATGCTGTCTGCTGGTGTTTATCGATGATGCTACAGGAAAATTGCAGCATTTACGCTTCTGTGAATCAGAATCAGCCTTTGATTATATGATTTCAACACGCTTGTATGTTGAGCAGCATGGTAAGCCGTTGGCATTTTACAGCGACAAACATTCAGTCTTCAGGGTGAATCAAAGCAGCAAGAAAGACACCAAGATTACCCAGTTTGGACGCGTACTCAGTACCCTGAATATCGATATCATCTTCGCCAATTCACCACAGGCCAAAGGCCGTGTGGAACGTGCCAACAGAACCCTTCAGGACCGTCTGATCAAGGAGATGCGTCTGGAAGGTATCAGCTCGATTGAGCAAGCTAATGCCTGGCTACCCTGCTTCATTGAGCAGTTCAATCAGAAGTTCGCCAAGATGGCTTTTAATCCTAAGGATCTACATCGGCCTATCACTGAAACAGCCGAAGAATTAGATGATATTTTTACTTGGCGTGAACCCCGCAGAGTCACGAATAGCCTGACGATTACTTATGATAAATGCGTATATCTCCTGGAAAACACCGAAGAAAATCAAAGGTTGATCGGTAAGTATCTTGAGTTCCTGGAATACCCGGATGGTACTGTAGCCCTCATGCATG
>NZ_VPDK01000088.1:0-1198 GCF_013417725.1 Acinetobacter sp. YH12233 | reverse complement strand
CATGCATGAGGGCTACAGTACCATCCGGGTATTCCAGGAACTCAAGATACTTACCGATCAACCTTTGATTTTCTTCGGTGTTTTCCAGGAGATATACGCATTTATCATAAGTAATCGTCAGGCTATTGGTGACTCTGCGGGGTTCACGCCAAGTAAAAATATCATCTAATTCTTCGGCTGTTTCAGTGATAGGCCGATGTAGATTCTTAGGATTAAAAGCCATCTTGGCGAACTTCTGATTGAACTGCTCAATGAAGCAGGGTAGCCAGGCATTAGCTTGCTCAATCGAACAGATGCCTTCCAAGCGCATTTCTTTGATCAGACGGTCCTGAAGCGTTCTATTCGCCCGTTCTACACGGCCTTTGGCCTGTGGTGAATTGGCGAAGATGATATCGATATTGAGGGTGCTGAGTACACGTCCAAACTGGGTAATCTTGGTGTCTTTCTTGCTGCTTTGATTCACTCTAAAGACTGAATGTTTGTCGCTGTAAAACGCTAAAGGCTTACCGTGCTGTTCGACATATAAACGTGTTGAAATCATATAGTCAAAGGTTGATTCTGATTCACAGAAGCGTAAATGCTGCAATTTTCCTGTCGCATCATCGATAAACACCAGCAAACAGCACTTAGCAGCGCGTCCTTCAAACCAGTCATGGTGTGAGCCATCAATTTGGATCAGTTCACCAAAGCAATCCCGGTTGTAACGAGGCTGATACGGGCGTTTCAGGCGCTTGGCGCGAGGAATCCACAGATCTGCTGCAATCATCCAGGAACGCAGTGTTTCAACTGAAATATCAAAGCCATGAACGGTGGTGAGCTTTTCATGCGCTAAAGTGGGTCCGAAACCATGGAATTGTTCAGCGACCAGATTGAGGCACTTGAGTCTGAGCTCTTCAGGAAGCCTGGAATTGCTGATTTGGCCACGTGCAGCATGGGCTAATGCAGTTGGACCTTGAGTTTTGTATTTTTGCAATAAACGTCTGATCTGACGTTCTGAAATATGAAGTAGCTGAGCAGCCTGGGGCTGGGTTATGCGTTGATCACAGATTTCTTGCAAGACCGACAATCGTTTAAGTTCTTTATCCGACATAGACACCAACATATCAAACCGTCCGCTAAGAAAATTGCAACAGCGCATATTCTAAAAGCGGACATTTTTACTTTGGAGAAACCGGACATTTCTATTTTGGAGTTACAA
>NZ_VPDK01000087.1:0-1210 GCF_013417725.1 Acinetobacter sp. YH12233 | reverse complement strand
TGGTGGGTCTGACAAGACTTGAACTTGTGACCCCACGCTTATCAAGCGTGTGCTCTAACCAACTGAGCTACAGACCCTCAGATACATCGTCATGAAGAACAACTTGTTGTGGATTCTTACCAATCGTCAATCTTTCGTTAAGGAGGTGATCCAGCCGCAGGTTCCCCTACGGCTACCTTGTTACGACTTCACCCCAGTCATCGGCCACACCGTGGTAAGCGTCCTCCCTAAGGTTAGACTACCTACTTCTGGTGCAACAAACTCCCATGGTGTGACGGGCGGTGTGTACAAGGCCCGGGAACGTATTCACCGCGGCATTCTGATCCGCGATTACTAGCGATTCCGACTTCACGCAGTCGAGTTGCAGACTGCGATCCGGACTACGATCGGCTTTTTGAGATTAGCATCTGCTCGCGCAGTAGCAACCCTTTGTACCGACCATTGTAGCACGTGTGTAGCCCTGGCCGTAAGGGCCATGATGACTTGACGTCGTCCCCGCCTTCCTCCAGTTTGTCACTGGCAGTATCCTTAAAGTTCCCACCCGAAGTGCTGGCAAATAAGGAAAAGGGTTGCGCTCGTTGCGGGACTTAACCCAACATCTCACGACACGAGCTGACGACAGCCATGCAGCACCTGTATCAGAGTTCCCGAAGGCACCAATCCATCTCTGGAAAGTTCTCTGTATGTCAAGGCCAGGTAAGGTTCTTCGCGTTGCATCGAATTAAACCACATGCTCCACCGCTTGTGCGGGCCCCCGTCAATTCATTTGAGTTTTAGTCTTGCGACCGTACTCCCCAGGCGGTCTACTTATCGCGTTAGCTGCGCCACTAAAGCCTCAAGGGCCCCAACGGCTAGTAGACATCGTTTACGGCATGGACTACCAGGGTATCTAATCCTGTTTGCTCCCCATGCTTTCGCACCTCAGTGTCAGTATTAGGCCAGATGGCTGCCTTCGCCATCGGTATTCCTCCAGATCTCTACGCATTTCACCGCTACACCTGGAATTCTACCATCCTCTCCCATACTCTAGCTAACCAGTATCGAATGCAATTCCCAAGTTAAGCTCGGGGATTTCACATTTGACTTAATTAGCCACCTACGCGCGCTTTACGCCCAGTAAATCCGATTAACGCTTGCACCCTCTGTATTACCGCGGCTGCTGGCACAGAGTTAGCCGGTGCTTATTCTGCGAGTAACGTCCACTTATCCC
>NZ_VPDK01000086.1:0-1238 GCF_013417725.1 Acinetobacter sp. YH12233 | reverse complement strand
TGATCCTAGACAGTATCGTGGACAACCAGCCCCTCTAAACTTTTAATATATTTCTGTTCAAAGGCTTCTGGACTTAACCAGCCGTTTGCAGAATGTCTTCTGACTCGATTGTAATAAATTTCAATATAGTCAAACAAGACAGCATTCGCTTCTTTTCGAGTCGAAAACACACTGCCATGTACCACATGACCTTTTAATGTATGAAAGAAGCTTTCAGTCACTGCATTATCCCAACAGTTTCCACGTCTAGACATACTCTGAGTACAATCATTTTTCAGTAACAGCGCTCTAAAATCACGACTACAGTACTGTGAGCCTTGGTCCGAATGAACCATAACACCAGTTGGATAACCCTGACGAGCCATTGCATAGTTAAACGTATCACACACCAACTGGCGGTCTATTCGATGGCTGGTTTGCCACCCCACGATACGACGGCTAAATAAATCTAGCATCACACATAAATACAACCAACCTTCTTTAGTGCGGATATAGGTAATGTCTGTTGTCCAGACTTTATTAGGCTGAGTAGCTGTAAATTGGCGATCCAACAAGTTGGGTGCTGTAGGCAAACGATGGGTTGAATCAGTCGTATGCTTGTATTTACGTGCAATCCTGCTACGTAAACCAAGCTTTTTTAGGATCCTTCCAATAGTACGTTCGCTCATGTTGTAACCTAAATCATGCATGTCATGTACTAATGAAGGTGCACCCAATCGTGCATGATGCTGCCAATATACGGCTTTTAAGTCATTATATTTCTGTGCCGTATTGGCTTGATGTTTTCGCCAGGTATAATAGCCTGAAGTGCTGACACCCAGGCATTTACAGGCAGAAGATACGGTGACTTCATTCATATCTAGATCTTGAATTACCGTGTACTTTTCTTGGCATGATCTGTTAGAAAGTACACATGCGCTTTTTTTAAGATGTCATTGGCTTCCTTGAGCTGTTTGACTTCTTTCTCTAATTCCACGATCCGCTGTTGTTCTGGTGAAAGTTGACGTTTGCTTGAACCTGCCGGATTGGTTTCACGAATCCATTTATCTAATGTTGAATAACCCACACCTAATTTCTGGGCGATTGCAGCTACAGACTCGTGTGAGTTTGAAAGTGCATAATCAATCGCTTGCTGTTTAAATTCGGGACTAAAACGTTTAGCCATTTCTTGAATCTCCAAAGATTAAAGTTACGTTATCTTTAGAGGCACGTGCTGTCCATTATTTTGTCTAGGATCA
>NZ_VPDK01000085.1:0-1295 GCF_013417725.1 Acinetobacter sp. YH12233 | reverse complement strand
TAATGCCAGTCAGTTAAGCAAATATTAGTAAAATGTAGTAAAAATGAGTGTATGTAAATACGCTCATTTTTTTATGACTTTATCTGAAAATTTAGATTGCACCCTTCAACATTCTTTACCTTCACTTAGCCATTTTAGTGAATTTATTGATTTCAACTGGATTGAGGAAAGTCTGCATCAAACAGGTAAGGCATCAATTAGAAGAAGGAAGTTACCTGCTGAACATGTGGTGTGGCTTGTCATTGGACTCGCTTTATTTCGAAATCAACCTATCGGATATGTCGTAGAACAGCTAAAACTTGTATTTGGTACAACAGAATATTGTGTTCCTAGCGCAGTAGTACAAGCACGACAACGTTTAGGATCAGAACCTTTAAATGCGCTATTTTCTTTACTTAGCCAAGCCTGGTTTGAAGAATCTCAGCAGCAATACTCAAACTTTCACGGTCTGAGTGTGTGCGCTGTTGATGGTGTTGTTTGGTCTATGCCTTATACAGATGAGAATTTTGCACACTTTGGTTCATCTAAAGGAAAAACTGCTGATGCTCCTTATCCACAAGTGAGAGCAACCTGCTTAGTAAATACCGCGACCCATGAAATTATAGATGCTCAAATAGGTAGTATGGATCAAGGTGAACTCACACTGGCAAGCCAATTATCTCCTTGTTCACACAGTATTACCCTATTTGATCGAGCCTATTTCTCTGCAGATTTTCTCATCGGGTGGCAAAAACGTGCAGAAGAAAGTCATTGGCTTATGCGTGCAAAAGATAATTTACGGTATGAGATTGTGGAGCGTAATTCGCAACATGACTTTCATATTAGAATGCCGATATCAACAAGAGCTAAAAAACTTAATCCAGCCTTAGGAGACTATTGGGAGGCACGTCTCATTGAGGTTGAGCAGGCAGGTAAGATTAGACGTTATATCACTTCACTAATAGATTCAAAGAGATATCCATTATTAGCTTTAGCAAAACTCTATGCCCAGCGTTGGGAAATAGAAATGTGTTACCGAGAAATCAAGAGTAACTTACAGGAAGGGAAGCATTTAAGGAGTAAACAACCTGCCTTGATTTATCAAGAATTATGGGGAGTCTTTATTGCCTATAATATTCTAAGAAGACAAATGAAATATATGGCGCAACGTGCAAAAGTCAGTCCTTTGAGAATGAGCTTTCATATTACCTCTATTGCTATCCTTAACCTATTGAAGTTTGATTCTTTGGCTTCCGCAGGTAATTTGCCTAAACATCTAGAAAGTTTAATGGAAAAATCTAAAAGGTATGTTTTAC
>NZ_VPDK01000084.1:0-1376 GCF_013417725.1 Acinetobacter sp. YH12233 | reverse complement strand
ATCAGACATCCATCGCATCTCTTGCGAAAAAACGAAGAACATACAGTGCTGAATTTAAACAGCAGATCGTTCAGGCTTGTAAAGCACCGGACGTTTCAATTGCTTCAGTCGCTTTGCAACATGGATTGAATACAAATCTTGTATCCAAATGGATTCGCTTAATTGATGCTAAGCCAGGGAGTGATCGCTCACCACTACCGAATAAACCTGCATTTATTGCCTTATCTTGCTCTGCACCATTAGATCCTACTCCTACTGACATGTTAAAAGTTCAAATTACTTTACCCCACTCAAAAGCAGAAATTGGCTTGAAATGGCAAGTATCAGAAATACCTGCCTTGGCAGAATTACTCAAGGTGCTGGCAACATGATCCGTATCGATGAAATCTGGCTTTCTACCCAACCTCTGGATATGCGAGCAGGGATGGATACGGTCATGGCTCAGGTGGTGAGAGCCTTTGGCTACATTAAACCGCATTGTGCTTACCTGTTCTGTAATAAACGTGGCCATCGCATGAAAGTGCTGGTACATGATGGACTGGGCATCTGGCTGTGTGCCCGGCGTTTGGAACAGGGAAAATTCCACTGGGCTAAAGTTCACCAGGGTGAAAGCGTAGCTCTCAACCCGGAACAGTTACAGGCATTAATCCAGGGTTTGCCTTGGCAGCGCATTGGACGACAGCAGGTGGTCACGATGCTCTAAACCAAGCTCGGCTATTCTGCCATCCTCCAAACGTTCTATTTCATTCTCTTCATGACCTCAGGCATACTGCGGTCATGAATACACTGCCTGACTTAAACCAACTGACCCATGAACAACTGCTGGAATTTACCCGGCAGTTGGCAATGCAGCATCAGTCTCTGGCAGAATCAAATCAAGAATTAGAAAAATCAAACCAGCAATTAGATTCTAAAGTTCAACATCTGGAAGTATCAAATCAACAATTAGATGCCAAAGTTCAACATCTTGAAGTCACCAATCAGCAATTAGATTCTAAAGTTCAGCATCTTTCTATTCTCAATCAAAAATACGAGCATGAACTGGCGCTGTTTAAACAGCATAAATTCGGCAGTAAAAACGAACATCTCACTGCAAAACAAATCCACCTGTGGGATGAAGCGGTTGAAGAAGATATTGCCGCAGTTGATCTAGAACTGGAACGGCTAAATGCAGATAAAACCGATGCAGTGACACACAAAGCCAAAGCAAATAAACCTAAACGTCGACTGCTGCCCGATCATCTACACACCATCCGTATTGAGCATGAACCTGCATCAACCCAATGCAGTTGTGGCTGCCAGTTACGTCGTATCGGCGAAGATATCAGTGAAAAACTGCATTTCAGACCGGCACAGTTCTATAAGGAACAGCATGT
>NZ_VPDK01000083.1:0-1607 GCF_013417725.1 Acinetobacter sp. YH12233 | reverse complement strand
ATAATTCAAGTGAATTTGTTTGAAAGAAGAACTTTAAAAGCTTTATTTTCACCCGATAAAATACCCATAAAACAAGAGGAAGCTCATTTGAGCTTCCTCTTGTGAAAAATTGTGGGACAGCAATGGGAAGTTCCCCTCTTTTTAAAGAGGGGTTGGGGTGGATTAAAGTTGTTGAAATTGTTTAGAGAATAAAATGTCACTTTTAAGAGAGATACAAATTGATGCTATAAACTCAAATGCTAAGATTTCAGATTTATTAAGAAAATGTCAAATATTAGCTTATAGATTGGGTAATGAAGATTTTAAGAATTGGATTAGCTTCGAATTGCAAGGCTATCCACAAGACCCAAAAAATGTACCTGACTATAGAATCTTAAATGTTAATTCAAAAGGCCATTTTGCAGGTGCTTTTGGAAGTGCTTTAAATAATGCAGATATGTTGACTTACAGTTTGCCAGAGCAACTTCAAAAAAGTTTATCAAAAGCATATTTTTTTAGTCCTATTGCAACCCTTGAGAGTTTAACAAATAATGAAAGTGAGGTCTTAACTCAAGATTGGAATCCAGCGATTATTGCTCATTACGGTTCTAAGATGTATGAGGGTTATAATTGTATGCAAGCTTGGAAAGTAATACCTGCTTCAGCTGTAGTAGGAATAATAGATACAGTAAAAACAAAAATCTTAAATTTTGCTTTAGAAATTGAGCTGTTAAATCCGCAAGCAGGTGAAGCTGCATTGAATTCTAATCCGATTCCTCAAGAAAAAGTCACCCAGATTTTTAATTTTAATATTGCTGGTAATGTTCAAAACTTAGCTTCAGGAAATCATCACAGCACTATCCATCAAGAAATTAATAACTCTCAAATTCCTCAAGAGTTTCTAGATTTATTAAGTACTTTGAGAAAATCTGAAATCGAGGAAGAGTTAGTTAGCGATCTAGAACTAAGAATTGAAAAATTAGGAACCTCAATTGGAACACCAGAATATACTTCCCAATATGGTGAGCTAATGAGTTTTCTCTCTAATCATGTGACTATATATACTTTCTTAGCTCCATTTATTCCAATGCTATCAAGCTATTTATCATAGAAAGTGAAAGTGATTAGGCACAGCGACGAAATATCATTAGATCACAAATAAAAATAACACTTAGCTTTAACGACACTATCATTTACAAAAATGGACAATAGACATTCATCACAACAGAGTTATACTGCTTAGACCATTTTCTAAAACAACGGAGAACAAAGATGGTTACAGCTGGCTCAAAACCGGGAACAGGTTTCTATTTTTGTGTTCAATGCGGACATCGCGTCTTCTTAGAAATTGGTACAGACCGACTACCACCGTGTACCAAATGCCTCGGCACCCAATATAACGATAAGGTTGCCTAAGCACACGATATTCAAAACAGAAGATCCTGTTTTAAATAAAAGCCCTATCACCCTATAGGGCTTTTTTGTTAGCGTATAATTTACATGGCTCTAGACTAGCAAAATGATTATGTTAGTCTAGAATCATGATAGAAAACAGTAAATTAAGTCACTACAAGATTAAAAAAATTATTCAATGCTTTTGTGTTGATATTCCTGCTTCCAAAACAGCC
>NZ_VPDK01000082.1:0-1738 GCF_013417725.1 Acinetobacter sp. YH12233 | reverse complement strand
AGAGATATAAATTTATAAAGTTACATAACTTACGCAACTTATGATCTTATGTAACGCTGAAGAGAGGTATGAGATTGAAAACTCTCCCTATATTTCTTGTCAGGGATTTGTCCATATATGAAATGCAGTGTTGAAAAATTAAAGATCTAGCTGACCAGAAGAACTGTCAGGGGCTGATCTATCAGAGATATAAATTTATAAAGTTACATAACTTACGCAACTTATGATCTTATGTAACGCTGAAGAGAGGTATGAGATTGAAAACTCTCCCTATATTTCTTGTCAGGGATTTGTCCATATATGAAATGCAATGCTGAAAAATTAAAGATCTAGCTGACCAGAAGAACCGTCAGGGGCTGATCTATCAGAGATATAAATTTATAAAGTTACATAACTTACGAAACTTATGTAATGCTGAAGAGAGTTATGCGATTGAAAACTCTTCCTGTACTGCCATACTTACAATACTAGCGAACAGCCCAAAGAATGATTTCGCCCTAAAAATGATGCCGACTATGGAAGGGATTCATCTACTGAACCTTTAGCTAAAAAGCTATTTGCAACACTACCAATTTTTCCTCTTTTATAGCGTTTACTTTGATTTAAACTGCTACAAAAGAGGAAAGATTATTCATCAATTAATAGTCAAAGTTAAAGAAATTTTCTGGGAAACAAGAAAGGAAAGCTTTTTGAATATCACTGTATTCACCTTCTGGATGTTCCTCTAAATAACGTCGAGTCCAAATTAGCGTGGCCTCATAATCGTTAAAACTCTGATCTAGTTGTAAAAAAATCCAGAGGTCATGTGCTTTTTGAATGAAAAAGTCATTAATGATCATCAGTGCAATTTTCTTTTCAGTGTTTGAATTAGGATATGAGTACATCGTTTGTTTCTCCTATAGAGATGATAAATAGATTAGTTGATAAGCTATTTATAACACATAAAAAATGTGTTTATCACATTTTTTATGTGTTTTTTGTAATTTTATGGTCTGTGATATACTTCTAATCCAAATAAATTGTATTTATCACCATGCCGTACGAAGAATTTCAAAGACTTATGGGAAAAGCAGGTCTTTCAATTAAGGAATTTGCAACCTTATTGGACATGAACCCAAATTCCATAACTAACTATAAAAAGATCGGAAAAGTACCTACACATATCGCTGTTCTGGTTTATTTGCTTTCTAGCATGAAAGATGAGGGTGTAGACTTTTACCCTATTTTTGAAAAAATTAAGTCGTATTCAAAAGACTAAGACTCTCGTTTTTGATTGTTTTAAGCTGTAAGTGATGACGTAAAAAATGCCTGAAGTTCAGGCATTTTTTCGTTTCAGGGACTTATAAACCTCGATAAAACTTTTCAATAAAATTTCGAGTTTTGATGCATATTCCTGCATAAACCGGCTTTGTTGCACAAAGATTTCATAACTATATGATTTTAAAAGTTTTGATTGTTTTTTGATCCAAAATTAAATTTATTTAAATCAGATGCTTACATATTTATGCAACAAAGCCACCTAGAATAGAAAGAGATAGACTATTCCAAGCTAAAAAGGAAATAAGGATGTCTGATCTGCCTACCTGAATAAGCAGATTAGTAAGGATGAGAGTAAGCGTCCGCTGAACACACCTTCTGAATTCATCCTATAAGCCTTAATTTAGTCCCCACTTAGAAACAAGTGGGGACTTAAATTTATGACTACAAATAATCAGACATCCATCGCATCTCTTGCGAA
>NZ_VPDK01000081.1:0-2048 GCF_013417725.1 Acinetobacter sp. YH12233 | reverse complement strand
CCATTATGTTAAATAATTAAGGATAAAAGCTTTATTACTAAATAGAACAGTTGCTTAAAGCAGTATAGAGTTAAGTTTGCATTTTAATATCAAGTTGTCTTTCAGCACCGATAATCACCATACGAATCCCATTTTCAAAAATGTCATCCGCATTCATATTTTGTAAGGTATTCACTCCTTGGAGCATGAGTGGATATATAGTTGGATCGGCTTCGAATGGTGGGTCTGATCTTATTTCTTCTTGCTGCTCCTCAAGGACCCACCCAACAATAAACCTTCCTAATGTCATAAGTAATGCAACTGCTTCAACAGGAGAAAACCCAGCATGAGATAACAGCGCAACTTGGGCCTCAATCGTGTTGAAATGTCCTTGACTGGGGCTAGTTCTTGCATGTAGACGAGCACCATCACGGTAAGCTAGTAGTGCTCGACGAAAGCTTACAGAATTAGCGAGCAACCAATCTTGCCATGTCATCCCATCGATGGGTAAAGAAACTAAATGGTGTTCATTTATAATGGTTTCCGCCATTGCTTCCATTAACAAGGATTTATTCTTGAAATGCCAATATAGAGTTGGAGATTTAATACCCAATCGTTGAGCTAGCTTGCGTGTGGTTATTGAATCTATGCCTTCTTCATTCAACATATCCAATGCGGTACGCAGGACTATTTCACGTGTCAGACGTTGAGGTGCAATATCTTTTTTACTCATAAATCTATCACTGATAGGGAGTGTGTGAGAGAATATTAATTCTATCATTGCTAGAGAAGGCATTTGTGAAGAAATCATTGAGCGTGATTTTAATCACTATATTTCTGGATGCTGTTGGGATTGGTTTAATTATGCCGATCTTGCCTGAATTATTACGGTCATTGGCTGGAGCTGAAGCAGGCGGTGTTCACTATGGTGCTTTATTAGCTGTGTATGCTCTGATGCAGTTCATTTTTGCACCTATCCTTGGAGCGTTGAGTGACCGATTTGGACGTCGACCTGTATTAATTATTTCAATTGCTGGTGCAACGGCTGATTATCTCCTAATGGCTGCTGCTCCTTCTCTATTGTGGCTATATATTGGTCGTATTTTTGCGGGAATTACAGGTGCCAACATGGCTGTTGCAACAGCTTATGTTTCAGATATTACTCCAGCCCATGAGCGTGCAAAAAGGTTTGGTCTCCTTGGAGCTGTCTTTGGTATTGGGTTTATAGCGGGTCCGGTAATAGGTGGAGTTTTGGGTGAATGGAACTTACATGCACCGTTCTTTGCTGCTGCTTTTATGAATGGGATTCTTTTAATAATGACAGCAGTCTTATTAAAAGAATCAAAACACAGCAATAAAATGACTGAGAAGGTTCAGGAGCAATCAATATTAAAGAAATTATCCTATTTGATCACTCAACCTAATATGGCTCCATTGCTTGGTATCTTTTTAATTATCACATTGGTTTCACAAGTCCCCGCAACTTTATGGGTTATCTATGGGCAGGATCGTTATGGCTGGAGTATATTTATTGCAGGTGTTTCCCTTGCTAGTTATGGAATATGCCATTCTATTGCACAGGCTTTTGCTATCGCCCCTATGGTAAAGAGGTTTGGAGAGAAAAATACGTTGTTATGTGGAATAGCTTGCGATGCAATTGGTTTACTTCTTTTATCTATTGCTGTTGAAGAATGGGTGCCTTTTGCGTTGTTACCATTGTTTGCCCTTGGTGGAGTAGCCGTTCCTGCTTTGCAAGCAATGATGTCCAGAGGTATTAGTGATGAAAGACAAGGTGAATTACAAGGGCTATTAAGCAGTTTTAATAGTCTGGGGGCTATAATTGGTCCTGTATTAGTTACTAGCCTCTATTTTATGACTCAGGCATCAGCTCCTGGAATGGTATGGGCATTAGCTGCAATACTTTATGTAATCACCCTACCCTTATTGCTTAAGTATCGCCTGAATAAATATTCTGGAGTTCCATAAAATATTTAATTTATTGGTTTAAAAACTAATGGATTCTATAGTTTATCTAAAATTAACATAATACACCTTATACGAAATGCGTT
>NZ_VPDK01000080.1:0-2156 GCF_013417725.1 Acinetobacter sp. YH12233 | reverse complement strand
CTGAAGCAATTGAAACGTCCGGTGCTTTACAAGCCTGAACGATCTGCTGTTTAAATTCAGCACTGTATGTTCTTCGTTTTTTCGCAAGAGATGCGATGGATGTCTGATGATTTGTAGTCATAAATTTTAGTCCCCACTTGTTTCTAAGTGGGGACTAAATTAAGGCTTATAGGATGAATTCAGAAGGTGTGTTCAGCGGACGCTTACGAAAATAGCCTATGTAGAATAGGTATTCTTACTCCTAAAAGTTATAAAGATTGACAATATAATAAAAAATATTATATATTAATCTGTTTTTTATAACTAAAAATTATGTATAGACAAACATTTAATAAGAACAAAAACAACTTCAAATAAAAAGAGATATAACTATGTATTCAGTATTCATCATTACCAATAAAAAAAAATTTGTATTAGCAACATATAACGACTTCAACCCAGAACTGTCATATCAAACAAAGCTACAGCTTATTCTAAATGGACCTACTGTTCCTGTAACTGCATTTGAAAATACTTCAAAGCTGCTGAAGACTTTGAAATTAAAACTTATAAAAGTGGTATCGACAATGCTTTAGAAGCAAGCTTAGAAGTCAACAACATTAATCTGGTACAAGCCAATAAGAAAGCAACAGCAGATGCTCGTGTACCTGTATTACCAAAAACAAGAAAGCCACGTACTAAGAAGACAACAAATGAAGATCAAGGGCTGTAAGCGTCAAGCCTTCCTAGATCAAGCTGTACTGAATGGCGGTCAACTCTTCTACCTAATAAAATGCTGGAACAAGGAAGAGTCATTTTACAAGCTCGGCATAACCATGAACAACATACTCACCAGATACGGTACAATTCGCTCTATGCCATACGAATGGGAGATCCTACTAGAACTAACCGATACAGCAGAAGCAGTCTATGACATAGAAGTAACGTTCAAAACAGAAATGAACGACTACCACTATAAGCCTAAAATTTCATTCAACGGATCAGGTACAGAATGCTATACTGAACTATCTGAAGCTTTACAACAGCTTATAAAATGACCATTTTAAAAATAATTCTAAGTTCAATTCTGGTGTTTGGTTTACCAATATTGACACATGCAACTCCAGATTACGTTTATGAATATCCCACAATAGAATTAACTAGTCGTGAACAAGTTGTACGTGAGCTTGCTTTGTATGAACAACTTCAGATGCGGGATGGCCAAATCAATGTAAGATCTAGAGATGAATTAGAAAGAAAAGCTAATTTGTGCAGGTCAAATTTCGTTCATTATAATTTTATAGCCCAAATACAAAGAAATTTAAAAGTAATTAATGCAGGAATAAGTGACGACTACGCTTATAGAACATATATAAAACCTGCGGAAAAAGAAATTGAGAAGAATAATAGAGAAGTAGGTAGAGACTGTAGGGATGTTTTGAAAGAAGACAAGACAAGATATAAAAAATTACTAGGGATTAAATAATGAAAATTAAGACTACCCTACTCTCTCTTTTGGCTGTATCTAGTATCTCAACTAGCTACGCTTATAACACTGTATACAAATACACTGAACCGAAGGCTGAACAATCTAGAGATGTTTTTTACCAAACTTTAGGACTTTTCGCTGAGTTAAAGAATGAAAAATACATTAGTTCTCTTCTTATTAAAGATCCAAGAAACAACATTGTTAATAAAGATAAAAGATACAAAGTGAAATTATGCGAACTGGTACAAGTTATAGAAGATGAGAAAGCTTATATAATAGCTAATAGAGTTACGCAATCAGGATCAGTTATTGGTTTAGAAAAATATCAGGATCAGTTAGAAAAAGAAATTGGTGAAAGCTGCGAAGAGTTGTTTAAATGGCGCAATGGGTGAATCACAATATATAGTGGTTTAAATTAAATAAAAACACTACATATAGTATTTAGGACTTAAGATTTATAAAATAGTGTGATATATTTCTCATTACTTATTTAGAACGACTTAGGCTAAGTAAGAGTAATACCAAACTAGGTCAGTCATTTATATATCCTTTATCTCATCCGTAAGCGTCCGCTGAACACACCTTCTGAATTCATCCTATAAGCCTTAATTTAGTCCCCACTTAGAAACAAGTGGGGACTTAAATTTATGACTACAAATAATCAGACATCCATCGCATCTCTTGCGAA
>NZ_VPDK01000007.1:0-114118 GCF_013417725.1 Acinetobacter sp. YH12233 | reverse complement strand
TTCTTGACTCAAGCATTAATGCAGTACGATCTTCAAAGTTAAGATGATGGTATGACAATTTTATATACTCCATAAACCCTTTAAATTAATTAGGTGGTTTATGTCGCACTTCAAGTTTTACTCTGCCAAGTATTTACAATTATTCCTGCACAATTAAAAATAGAATTTATATTTAGTGATTTAGCAATCTCAACTATCGGCTTACCATTTAGATCTTTAATCTCTTTTTTAAAGTATTCATCATTAAAGTAAATACTCGAGAATCTTGTTACATCAAAATGAACCCAAGTAGTTGCTCCATTTGCTCCACTCTTAAATTTTGTTGGCTCTAAATATATTTTATCAGAAGCCCTTTCTTCACTTGCTCCCATTTTTACAGTCATAATTTCTTTTCTAATAAACTCTACATCTTCTATAGCCTTAGTTCTTTTCCCATTTTTTTTGATGTGTATATCTAGCGCTAAACCCATATGGTTTACTGTGGTTCTGCCTTTTTTCTTATTATCACCTATACATCTATAACCAGATTCAATATAAGCCACTTCAAGGCCTTTAGGTTTAAATTCATTTTTTAAATAGAAATTTAAAGATTTTAATATCCATATTAATGACCTATGTAATCCTGGATATTCATTGGCAGTATTAAAGCCTGACTTTGTATTTCTTCTATTCATACCATAGCCTGAACATTCTCCACAAGGGCAACTGGCTTTAGCCATAAAATTAGCAATCGGGTATTCATAATAAAACTTATCTAAAGCAACTAAAACACTGCCACATATTTTTCCAGTTTCTGGCACCCCCATATAATCTCTTTGAAACTGTTTAATACATTTCGCAGTTAAAGGAGTAAACTCATCTGTAGGTAATGCACCTCCAAATCCAGCTAATCTGATATTAACTTCTCTAATTAATTCACTTTGACCTTTTGATATACACTGAGGATTATTTTCACACAAATTTTTGGTATTGGTTTTAGGTGTTCCACTCTCTTGGCTACGGTCTTCTGTAATATCAATTTTTACCGATTCTGAAAGTGCTTTTTTCCCTTCTTCATACCATTCATTAAGTTGTTCTAACGCTTTCCTTTGGTATTCTTCAAATGTAGTAGCAATGCCTGTATCTGCCGTAGTAGCAACTTTTTTATCTTCTGTTTTACTTTTTTCTATTGGTTGAGTACTCGTTTTTTTATTCGTACTAATATTATTCCCTGTTGCAGGTGTATTAACTGGTAGCTTAATTACTTGGCCTATACTAATTCTATTAGCATCTTTTATTCTATTCAGCTTTTCAAGTGCTCGAACTGTGGTCTGATATTTCTGCGCAATAGATGATAAAGTTTCACCCTTTTTAATAGTATGTGTTTTACGCTTATAACTTCCCTGACTTCCATTATTATCAACTGTTTTTAAATCCAATAGAATTTTAGGGCTAATTACCGTGACAAGCATACGATCTTTCGACATTGTGAATGTCTGAACTTTTTTCATACCTATGCCAAAAAGGCTTTTGACGTAAATATCTAAAACTGTTCCTTTATCTCTTTGAATCTCGTATAGGCATCCTTTAGAGTTGGTAAAGCCACGCACTACATGTTGGCCTGTTTTACTATTTTTAACTTCATATTGAACTTTAGAAATTGGGTTACCCAATAAATCTAAAATTTGTATGGTTGCTAAAGACTTATTCACCATTTTTGTTTTTATATCCTAGTTATTATTATGTTCTATTAAATCTTCTACATCATAACCCTGAACATTTAATTCCCAATCATCATTAAGGCCTACTAAAACTTCAATCTTAGAAGGATCTGCTGTAGTCATTTTTTTAGTACGACCATGCTCATCAAGCTGACCTGATATATATGAATTTGTCTCTGGAATAAAAGCTTTATAAGTTAATGTACTGAAGTCAGATTGCCAAAATAAATCATATACATCCAGTCTGTTGCTATATAAAGGCTTGTTGGGAAGCTGAGGTACTTCATACGTTACGTTTGCTCCCCCCATAAAACTATGCTTCCCAGCCTTACACTCAAACTTCCCACTTGTAGTACTAAATACTCCCTGTCCATTAATCTTTAACTGAGATCCACCCGCAGTCAGTACAATTTCTTTAGGACTTATAATTTCAATCTGATCTTCAGTCGAAATAATTTTGATTTGTTTGCGAGCAATAGCTTCAATTGCATCATCTTGTGCTTGAAGCTCAATTTTGCCTTTTGCCGCAATGGCTCTGAATCCTTTTTGTGCTGCAAACAGGCTAATCCTGTCCTGGGCATGGGCAATTAAAGATTTCTGGGTTGAAAAATTGATGCTATCCGCGGCACTGTGGTTAATCTGTTTATCGGCTGATAAATGCAAATCTTGATTCGTTGAAAGTGCAATCGAATTTGGTGCACAAAGTACCATTAGCGCCTGTTTAAAGGTTTCAGCCGTACTTTGATCCTGCTGTTCAATTTGGTTCAGAAAATTTGTCAGATGATCTAACCCTTCTAAGGGATCTGTTTGCTGATTTTTGGCAATCTCACTTAAGGCTTTACTATGATTCAAACTAGATTCAAGCTGGCTTTTCGCAGGACTGGCATTTAAGTGATTGGCATTGGCATTTTCTTGTTTATAGGTAGAGAGAAGCAAGCCAGCTCCCGCTCTAAGTGCTCCCCATTGATCTGTTCTTAACTCAAAGCCCTCACCACGCCCGTCGCTAGCCTCATCTTCTTTTGGATGACTTAGATTTCCTAAATTTAGCTGACTGGCCCCATGACTACTTTGCAGCTGTGCACTAATCTGTCCAGTTGTATCATCGAAGCGAAGCTGGTTAAAACCTTCACCCTCCACCTCTTGAGAACGGATACCACTTAGTTTTTTAGTGAATGGCAACTGCCCCTTCTTATCAAACATAGTTTGATAACGTTCAGCTTCATGAATACGTCCAACAATAAAGGGACGATCAATATCCCCTTCGAAGAAATCAATCACTACGATTTCCCCGATACGTGGATGGAATCGGGCGCCATAACCTTCACCTGCCCATGGCGTTAGCACATCTACCCAGGCCGAATCAGTGTCATTATCATTGGCGCCAGCACCACCATCATGCTGATGATCTTCACTACGGGTAAATAAAAAACGAACCTTCACGCGTCCCCATTCATCGACATAAATAGTCTCACCTTCAGGCCCTACCACTTTCGCCCGTTGTGGATAGGCCATTGGCCGATGTTGTAGTGGATGATATTCAGGTATCACCTGAATATCTCGACGAATTAAATACAGCTCACTGCCTTGTCTCTCGTCATCCAGAACTTTCCAGCGACTGGACAGCATGAGCTGATCCACCTGTAGCAAAATGTCTTTTGGTAAATTATTCTGGTTATAGAAATCTTTACCTAAGATGAGAAACTCTCGCTGATTTTCCGGATGTTGATCAATTTCGGGATGATCATGCAGCTCAAACCAGTAACCCACTTGGGCATCACGAACACTACTGCTGGCCTTAAAATATTTGGACTGCATGGCATGATAGTGACTAAGTTGCTGACTAAGTTGATCCAGTTGAGCTGGACTGGATGATGTAGCCTGATCTTCTCTATTTAGGTCACTGGTCCAAGCTGGGCTGATGTTCCAGACATCTTCCAGATTTAAACTAGTATGATCCTGAACACTACTCTGCTGAATATTCACCAATCGCTGGTTTTGCTCCTGCTCCAGATCTATAGCTTGCCAGCGTTGCAATCCAACATTGTTTGGCACTAATTGGCGCTCAGCAATTAGGCTGGTGATAGTATCGAATTGCTCAGTTGCATGACTGCGATGGAAGCGGATGGAACGGCGCTTTAAGGCTTGAAAATATTGCTGCTCATCAACAAGACGCAGGACTTGTGGCTGAATGGTTCGAGCTGATATTGAAATGATTAATTCCTTTTCATCAATCAGCCAGTTAATACCCTCACTACGCCATAGGCGGGTCAGAAAGTCATAATCACTTTCATTGGACTGTATGACCAATGGCCGTACATCATATTCACGATTTAGTCCGGAAAGATCCAAACTTAAACTTCTCGCAAATAAGCCACTTCGCTTTTGCCATTCAGTAAACAGAATTTCACTAATCGCTTTGACACTTTTATTCAAAAACACACGACTATTACGGCGTTTATGCCAAAGTGAAGTCGCATCTTCGAGAGTCAGCTGATAGACACTTAAAGCACCATCGCTATGCCCCTGTTTAGCTGCGGTAATGATACCTGTAGTCCGGAAAAGCTCACCTTGATCAGTGACCTGATCAACAGCAACCTGACAGCCAATAAACTGTTTTAAGGCAATATAAGGATGGGTGGATAGACAAAGTAATTCAGCATGTAGCCCCTCATTGATCCAGTGCCTGCCTTCAATACGCTGAATCAGAACCTGAGAATTTAAAATTTCATTAGAAAATCGGAGATGAAGTGCACGCTTCTGTGAGCTTAGACCCAAGCCTTCAAGCACCGTATAAATACTCTGTAGCATTTTATAATTATTATTTAAGGTTATTTTTATCGCACTGATTTTAGGGAATAAGCTTAGAACAATCCATCTTGGTATTTATTTCACATGAATTAACCACGAATAGCCTTAACCTGACCTTATATTCTCTATGTTTATGAAATAGAAGATGTATTCTGTTTCAACCTTTTCGATTTTTCTGATTATTTGCTGATTCACTTACTGCTACACTGAAAGCCGAATACTTTATATCTCCTACATCATCCTCGATTACAGGATAAGCCAGAGGCCAAGGACATGCTTGAGTTACATTCTAAACTTCCCAATCTGGGCGTTACTATTTTTAGTACTATGTCGGCCTTGGCACAAAAACTCGGAGCAATTAACCTGTCACAAGGTTTTCCAGATTTTCCTGCTCCACCGCAATTGATTGAAGCCCTCAGTCGGGCGGCTGAAAATGGTTTTAATCAATATGCACCGGGTGATGGTTTACCAGTATTACGTGGGCTGGTCGCTGATCTTTATCAGCATCGTGACCAGCTCATTCTAGACCCGGTAGATGAAATCACCATTACTCCTGGCGCAACGATTGCAATCTTCTGTGCAATTCAGGCAACGGTACGAACAGGTGAAGAAGTCATTATTTTTGATCCCAGTTATGACAGCTATGCGCCAAGCGTGAAGCTGGTCGGTGCCAAACCGATACATATCGCTCTAGAATATCCTGGTTTTTCTGTGGACTGGAATAAGGTCAAAGATGCAATCAATGACCGTACCCGCATGATTGTAGTGAATACACCGCATAATCCCACCGGAACGGTATGGACAGAGCAAGACTGGCAACAGCTGATTGAACTGATTCGTGATCGCAATATTGTAGTTCTGTCTGATGAAGTTTATGAACATCTGGTATTTGATGAAGTTCGTCATCATTCTGCAGCATCATTTCCGGAACTCCGTGAACGCAGTTTTGTGATTGGTTCTTTTGGTAAAACCTTTCATGTGACCGGCTGGAAAACTGGTTTCTGTGTTGCACCGCCAGCCTTAATGCAGATGTTCAGACAGATTTACCAGTTTGTCAGCTTCTGTGGTGTAACGCCAATTCAGGTGGCTTTGACTGAATATATGCAGCTACATTCTGAACATATCCATGAGCTGTCCGGTTTTTATCAGGCCAAACGGGATTTGTTTAATCATGCACTGACAGACTCCCGTTTTCACTGGACGCCGTCTCAAGGTACCTATTTCCAGAATCTGGATTACAGTGAAATTCGTCCTGATCTGGATGCACTGTCGATGTGTCACTATCTGGCTGAACAGCATGGCATTGTAGCGATTCCGGTATCAGCGTTTTATCAGGAGCCGCCTAAAGATTTACACTTATTACGCTTCTGCTTCGCCAAAAAAGATGAAACCTTAATAGAAGCGGCACAGATTCTTTCCAAAGTTTAAAAAAATAGACTTATTGGTTACTGAAAAGCTAAGGCGTTCTTGATGCGGATCAAGGATAATTTAGTCCTGATAAATATATGAAAAATCAAGAACAGGATGTCATATGGCACAGCAAGCATTGGTTCACCAGCAGAATTTATGGAAAACATTTTTTATTTTCCTGTTACCGCTGGTGGTTACCAACATCCTGCAAAGCCTGTCCGGTACGATTAATACTGTTTTTGTCGGGCAAATGCTCGGCGTGCAAGCAATTGCCGCTGTGGCAGTATTTTTCCCGATTCTGTTCTGTCTGATGGCTTTTGTGATTGGTCTCTCTGCAGGTTCTACGGTTCTGGTAGGACAAGCTTGGGGTGCCAGAAACCTGGAAAAAGTGCGCTGTGTAGTTGGCTCTACCCTGTTTATGACACTGATTGGTGGCAGCCTGATTGCCCTATTGGGTGTATTTTTTGCTGAAAATATCCTGCAACTCTTGGGTACAGATCCGGATGTGATGCACCTGTCTTTGCCTTATGTGCAATGGATGCTGGCCGGTAGTCCTCTGATTTTTATTTATATTATTTATACTTCAATTTTACGCGGGGTTGGAGACAGTACTACGCCACTGTTTGCCTCTGCCCTAACGATTGGTGTGGGCTTGGTAGTGACACCGGTCCTGATCGCGGGTTATTTTGGTTTTCCTAAGATGGGGGTCATCTCTCCAGCAATTGCAACCATTCTGGGCAACTTGGCTGTTCTGTTATTTCTCATTCTCTATTTAAATTATAAGCGTCATCCTCTAAGACCAGACTGGGCGTTGATCAAAGATATCCGTCATCAGCCCCAGCTCAGCAAGATTATCCTGCGCTTAGGTATTCCAACCGGGGTTCAAATGGTCACAACTTCAGTCGCTGGTCTGGTCATTGTAGGTCTGGTCAACCGTTATGGTGCAGAAGCGACGGCGGCCTATGGTGCCGTGAATCAGGTGCTGAATTATATTCAGTTCCCTGCCCTTTCTATTGCCATTGCGGCTTCCGTCTTTGGGGCACAGGCCATTGGTGCTGGTAAAAATGATTTGCTCAATAAAGTGACCCGAACTGCCTTAAGTATGAATATCTTGTTCACAGGTAGTCTGGTGATTCTGGCTTATCTGTTTTCTAAATATCTGATGGCACTATTTATCACTGATCCGCAGGTCGTGGTATTGGGTCAGCAACTTCTCTTCATTGTCCTATGGTCGATTTTGTTCTTTGGTGCTAGTGCAATTTTTGCTTCGATCATGCGGGCCAGTGGCACAGTAACAATCCCTATGTTGATCAATATCATTGCCATTATTGGAATTGAAGTACCAGCTGCCTATATGTTCAGCCGCTGGTGGGGTTTACAAGGGATCTGGTATGGCTATGCCCTTGCCTTTGTCTGTCTTTGTATTATGCAAGGCTTGTATTACCAGTTTATCTGGAAGAAAAAGACCATCGAGGCACTGGTTTAATCTTCCGGCCTGAACTACTGGATAAACCTTAGTAAACCACCTCTAAAGAGCGTATTTCCTGCTTAATCCATATTTTTTATATGGATTCATTTTTATTATATTTTTCAGGCATGAAGATCCTTGTTATAAGCAGTGTATTGTATAAAAACACAAGGTCTTCTCATGGCTAAACGACAAATTAAACTGGGTGCTTTTATTCCAACGACTTCGCAACATGCGGCAGGTTGGCGCCATCCTGAATCTCGTCCTCAGGATCATTTAAGCATTGATTATGCGATTGAATTAGCAAAAACTGCTGAACGCGGCCTGTTTGATGCCTATTTCCTTGCAGATGGTCTGGCAGTCAACTGGAGTCATGGCGCTTCCAAACATAATAAGAATGTCGGTTATAGCGATAAAGTTGTGGGCTTTGAACCCGTCACCTTATTCGCAGCAATTTCAGCCGTCACCCAAAATATTGGTTTTATTGCCACTGCTTCTACCACCTATGAAGAACCATATCTGTTGGCACGAAAATATGCCTCTTTAGACCATATCAGTAAGGGTCGTACCGCATGGAATGTCGTGACCACCATTTCTGCTGAAACCGCGCGGAACTTTGGTTTTAGTGCGCATCCGGATGCCAAAGTCCGTTATGAGCGCGCGGATGAATTTATTGAAGTTGTACAGAAGCTCTGGGACTCCTGGGAAGATGATGCATTCCTCTATGACAAAGAAAATGGTCATTTCTTTGATACATCTAAACAGCACGAACCCCTGCATAGCGGCAAATATTTTAATGTCCAGGGTGCACTCAATGTCCCTCGTCCACCACAAGGCTATCCAGTGATTGTTCAGGCGGGCCAATCTGAAGATGGACGTGAGCTGGCCGCCAAATATGCCGAAGTGATTTTTACCGCCCAGCAAAGCCTGTCTGATGCACAAGCCTTCTACCGTGATGTTAAAGGCCGTCTGGCTAAATACGGTCGTCATCCGGATGATTTAAAAGTAATGCCGGGGGTCTCTGTCTTTGTAGCTAAAACTGAACAGGAAGCCAAAGAAAAATATGAATTACTGAATCGTCTGATTCATCCAGATGTCGGTTTGGGCTTACTGTCTGGTCTGGCAGGGGATATTAATCTTTCAAACTATGATTTGGATGCCCCATTTCCTCTAGAAGATATTGAGATCAAGTCTAGCCGTCAGCAAATGATGTTTGAGATTGCTGCGAAGCATCACTTTAGTATTCGCCAGCTATATGAATATATTGCCTCTGCTCGCGGTCACTGGACACTGATCGGGACACCTGCACAGGTAGTCGACCAGCTACAGGAATGGTTCGAAAATGAAGCGGCTGATGGTTTTAATGTCTTGCCACCAACGACACCTACCGGTCTGAATGACTTTGTCGATTTCATCGTACCTGAGCTACAACGCCGTGGTCTGTTCAGGACCGAATATGAAGGCACAACCTTACGTGAAAACTTAGGATTGAAACGTCCAGAAAATCAGTATGTGATTGCGCAACAAAATACTGCGGTTGCCTCTTAAACCATCCATTATAAAAAATGCCCGATAGGGCATTTTTTATTTCTTTAAGTTAAGTACTGGGGTAATTGATGCTAATAAAAATGACAAATATGGGCGAGGTTGTGTCGCTGTTGATTTCTGTTTAATTTAAAATGAATGAAGACCCTAGCCTACCAGCAAAACTGACCAGAGCCTGTGAGTAGCGGCTGTTGATCCTTCACGATTGAAAAATTTAATGCTTTTAGAATTTCTTTTTTCAACTGCTGTAGTCGCGTATTCTGGCGCTTACGTGGATAAGATAAGGGTACTTTTAAAACCTGTTCGATTCGCCCAGGATTAGCCTGCATCACGACTACTGAATTGCTCAGCAATAAGGCCTCAGCAATATCTTGGGTTGCTAAAATCACGGTAATTTTTTTGGTTTTCCAGATTCGCTGTAATTCTTCATGCAGATGATGACGCATTAGCGCGTCCAGTCCAGCAAAAGGATCATCTAATAATAAAATATCCGGTTGAGTAACCAGGCTTTTGGCAATGGCCACTTTCAGATTCATGCCAGCAGACAAGTGCGATGGATAAGCATCCTTAAACGGCGTCAGTTGCAGCAATTCCAGCTGTTCCTGAATTCTTCGGTTTTCCTCTTCTTTACTTAAAGGGATTTGATGTAAAGCCATGCGGATATTTTCCGTCACACTGAGCCAGTTAAACAGTCGATGATCCTGATAGACAATACTGAGATTTGGAAGATGTTCAGCTGGCTGTTTCCCCTGAATCAGAATCTGGCCCTGCTGATGCTGTTCCAAGCCCATCAGTAAGCGTAACAATGTGGATTTACCGCAGCCAGCATACCCTACCACACTGACAAAATCACCTGCATGAATATCTAGATTAATATCTTCGAGGACTTGGGTCTGCTGATCTGGTGCGGTGCTATAACTTTTATATAAATTTTGAATCGTGATTCTACATTGAGATTGCTCCGTCATTTTTCCTCACCTTTTGCTGCAATACATATTTAATGATTGTTCTAGACTGGATCTATCCTGTTTATGAACTTGGATAAATTTCTGTCTCTTTTAGATCTGCTGAAAATAGGACTCTTTTGACTATAAAAGAGTTTAGGGTAAGGAGTTATCTTGATTTTTTATTTGGTTATCAAAAGCATGTATAGATTTTAATAGTTAGATATAAAATTATATATTTCAATAACTTAAAATTTTTTTCTTCTAGAAAACGTTATTTAAAATATTCCGAACAACCAAATCGCAACAATGCTTAGGGCAATAAAAAACCCGCGAATGCGGGTATTCAAATGGCTCTGCTTACCAGGCCAATTTATACTGTTCCAGTTCATGCGGCACAAGCTCGACCTGATCCTGGAAGTCAAGCAAGATGTCATTTTTAATGGCCGCCAGACGGTAGTCTTCACGTTTACGCGGACGTTCCAGATCCACTTTCACAATACGTTTGATTCGTCCCGGATGGGGTTGCATTACCACTACGCGATCACCTAACAATACCGCCTCTTCTACATCATGGGTGACCAGAATAGAGGTGATCTTTTCCGACTGCCAGATCCGCTGTAATTCCTGTTGCAAGTTGGCCCGAGTCAAGGCATCCAAGGCACCAAAAGGTTCATCCAGTAATAAAATTTGTGGACGATTCACCAGACTACGCGCAATTGCCACACGCTGGCTCATCCCCCCAGACAGCTGACTTGGATAGGCAGTTTTAAACTGGCTCAATTGCACCAGTTCCAGATGATAATCAATGAGTTCCTGCTTTTCGGCTTTGCTCAGGCCTGATTTTTCCAGCGCTAAAGCCACATTCTGCTCGACACTCAGCCAAGGGAACAAACGGTGATCCTGAAACACAATACCGCGATCCAGACTGGTGCCCTGAATCGGTTTGCCATCAATCAAAATACTGCCTTGAAACTCGGCATCAAGGCCCACCAAAAGCCGCAATAAGGTTGATTTACCACAGCCACTATTACCGACAATACTAATGAACTCGCCTGGCTGGATATTCAAATTAATCTGATCTAATACCTGCAACTCTTCCCCATCTTTAGGGAAGAACTTGTCGAGTTTCTGGATCTCGACATGACCCTTAATATTCACCTGTTGATTCATGTTGTTATCTCACATCTTTTATTTATTGGCCGCCTGACGCCAGCGTAAGTTATAGTTTTCAAAGAATTGTGCTGCCTTGGAAAATAACAGCCCGACAATCGCAATAATGGCCATGCCATATAGCACCACTTCCATCTGGAACAGGTTCTGTCCGTCCATGATTGGATTGACCACGCCAACCGAGGACACAAAAAAATACTCCGCGCCCACAGTCGCCACCCATGAAAATACCAGCGCAATATTCAAACCGGCAAAAATACTTGGGGCTGCTGCGGGTAAAATCACTTTAAAAAAAGTACGTACCGGACTGAGCTGGAAGATCTGCGCCACTTCTTTAATTTTGACCGGCACATTCTTGACCCCGTCATAGGTATTAAAGAACACCGGATAGAACACCACTAAGGCAATAAAAATCACTTTTGAAACTTCACCGTGTCCAAACCACATGATCATCAGTGGAATCCAGGCAAATACAGCCACGTGTTTAATGGCATTCAGTGTTGGAGAAAAGATTCGATCCAGCCAGACATTTAGACCCAGGGCCAAACCCAGCACTGCACCCATCACTCCACCGGCAATAAACCCTGCCGTGTTGCGAAGTAGGCTGGCGATAATGTTTTCTGTCACCTCGCCTGCCTGCCAGCTTTCTACAAAGGCTTGCCATACAGCAGCTGGCGGTGCCAGCAAAGCAGGATCAACCCATTGTTTTGCGGTCACGATTAACCAGGCAACCCACAGAACCGAAGGAATGACCCAGCCGCGATAATCTATTTTTTTCATGATATTCTCTCTATCTAGCCTGATCCCAACCACGGAACTGTTTTTGTATGAGGCGGATAATGACGTCAAAGCCAAATCCCACCAGTCCAATCACCACTACAGTTGCCATCACCACATCGAGCTGGAAAATCTGACGGCCATAGACCATCACATAGCCGATCCCTTCACTTGAGGCCAGCAGTTCTACTGCAACCAGAGCGCCCCATGAACTTGCCAGAGATAAACGCAGACCACCGATAAAACTGATAAAAGCACCCGGCAGAACCACATTTTTAAATCTGGACCAGGTGCTCAACTGATAAACTTCCGCGACTTCGGTCAATTGCTGTGAAATATTGCGCACGCCTTTAAATACATTCATGGTCATCGGTACCAGCGCGGCTTTAGCAATCAGAATAATCTTGAGGGCTTCATCAATCCCGACCAGTAAAATTAACAGTGGAATCCAGCCAATCACAGGTACCAGATTAATGGCTTTGAATGTGGGCCAGATATAGGCTTCTGCTCGACGCGATAGTCCCATGGTCAGACCTAAGACCAGTGCCAGTACAATGCCGGCACTGAACCCATAGCCAATTCGGCTCAGACTGACACTCAAATTGCTCCACAGTTCGCCAGTTTGATACAGATCTTTCAGGGCCACCCAGACCAGTTCAGGTGCAGGAAGCAATAAAGGATTCACCCAGTTCCGTTCTACCAACACATGCCACAGATAGAGCAACGCGATGGGGAAAATTGCTCCGATTCCCCATATGAACACCTGATTCTGTTTAAAAAAATTCAGAATATTTTTTCGGTTCAATCTGGATGCAGCACTGTCCTGTGTCGGTATCTTGGCTGTTTCAAGCTCGATTTCCTGTAACATCACTCAACCTCCTCAAGGGCATGATGGTTATTGCCCATTGGCATTCAGAGGTTTCCAATAGTTCTGTAAATTCAAAGTTTTTAAAGCATTATTGACATACTTCGGCTCAATCCAGGAATCAACATCAATATTGCCGCGAATCAGTTTCAAGTCTTGACCCGCTTTAAGCTTCTGCTTAATGAGTGACACGTTATAGGCATCAAAAATCGGGGCACTATGACGTTTCAGATCTACCCCAATATGGGCTTTATTGATGTTGCTATACGATATTCCAGATTTTGCCCAGAGTTTAAACAGGGCATCTTTATTAGCGGGCTTGCTTTCCCAAGCCGCTTGTTTGACCAAAACATTCACTACACGCTGAACCACTTCAGGATATTTTTGCTCAAACTTGGAATTCACCAGTACATAGCCTGAGGTTTTATAGAGATCAGGTTCATTTTTGGTACTATAAATAATCTTGGCAATACCGCGATCGACTACAGGAAAAATATAGCTACTGCTCCAGATTGCATCAATATCACCACTGGCTAAAGCGGAATACGCCACTGGGCCATCCATGTTGACAAAACGGAAGTCTTTCTCACTGAATCCGTATTTTTTGACCACATTAATAATCGATAAATGCAGATTGGTTCCTTTAAAGAAGCCTATTCGTTTCCCTTTTAAATCAGCAATCGATTTAGCCGGAGAACCCGGTGCTACCACCAGATAAGTATTATCCTGTGAGCCAGCCATGGCGACCAGTTTAGTGTCCAGACGACTGGCTTTGCCAATCAGTCCAGGCAAATCACCAATCCAGGTAATATCGACCAGACCATTCGCATAAGATTCATTAATCGCAGGACCCGCTCCTTTAAAGTTATTCCATTGTACTTTGATGCCATCTTTCTGGAATTCTTTTTCAAATAAACCCAAGGTCTGTGCAGTCGCATAGTAATTACCATAACCTACAGGGCGATTACCTGTACCGACCATCGGCGAAGCAAAACGGATCACGCTGGGTTTCGCCTCTGCGGCAGAGGTCTGAATCGCTGGCAGCAGTGTTGTTGTAGAGAGAAGGCCGGCAAAGAATACTTTTGACCATTTAAACATGTGAAAATTCCTTAAAATATTTAAAAATTAAAATCCGTACTGGAACTGTGCGACCAGCTCGTTATAGCTTTTTTGGGTCAGATCGTTATTTACATGATTAAGATTGAGCTGGAACTTGGTGGTTTCAGCAAAGAAGGCATTTAAACCAATGCTGTGAATATCCACCGTTTGATTGGCCAGATTCTTGTCACGATCAATGCTGTCGTAACGATAGAAGGCCTGGTAAGACTTTGGCCACCAGTCGTCATAACGGCCCTGATTACGGAAGCCTTTGACAAACTGCTCACCGAAGTTCCAGAACAAGGTGCCTGTATGCGACTCACTTTCACGCTTATAGGTCTGTGCGGTTTGTGAAATGTAGGTGTCATCTTCACCTTGCACATATTCATAGGTCACACCGAATGGATGGTGGTTATAGTAAATATCGAAGCCTTTACGCAGCACATCGCCTTTACCAGCAAAGGCCGCACTAGTTCCATCAATTTCAAATAGATTGCTTTTGCCTTGATACCAGGACAGACCAAAACTCAGTTCACGCAGCCATGAGTTATATTCAGCAGGCAAGGTATAACGCAAACGTCCAATAAAGTTTTTGTCATCATTGTCATCCGATTTATTGGCTCCATTACCATTCACCAAGCCAAAGGCATAGCTGATCATTGGCGAGCGATAGTTATATCCATAGTCCACGGTTGGTAAGGCATCGCCACGTACAATCAAGCCGACTTCACGCAGTGCCAGTCCATAACCTAGGCCCGGCAAACTGAACAAGGCATTGTTAATGGTAGGTTTTAGGTCTTCAGTGGCCTGAACTTCCTGGCCAAATGGTAACAGTTGCTGACCTAAAGTAACGCTCAAGCGTCCCGTGTCGGCACTTAAGGTTGGCAATACGTGATAAGTCAGTTGCGCATCCAATAAGTTCAAATAACTGTTATTGGTTCCTGTCTGTGGAGAAGTACCAAAACGTAGATTGAAATCCAGGTTCTTGCCTTCTTCATAGTCTTTGTACAGATTGCCAATAAAACCAATTTGGACTGCACCTAAATCAAACGAAGAGTGACGGTCTTGAACTGCCATCCCGGTATTGGTGCCCGTAGGTGGAGTGCGCTGTGCTTCATCGATATAAGAAGCTTTGGCCTGCACGACTCCATTAATCAGCAGCTGACGTGTTGATAATGCCGTTTTGGTATCGCGGTCACGTTGTACCTGATATTTATAGTTTTCCAGATCGCTTTGCAGACCTTGCAACTCGGCACGTGTCACAAAGCTTTGGTCATCATCAGATTCAGTTTCTGCATCAGCAGATAGTTCAGCCTCATCAGCAGTAGTGGCTTCTGTAACGGCTTCGTTCTGATTCTGAATCTGCGCTAACTGGGTTTTTAATTGTTTTAATGACTGCTCGAGTTGACTGACCTGTTGTTGTAACTGACCTACCTCCGCATCTGCATGCGTTAAGCCAATACTCGCGCTTAGCAGAGTCAGTACCGTTGCCCCTTGTTTAAAATATTGCTTCATACAATCGACACACCTACAGTTTTGCCAGTGAAACATCAGTCGATTTGATCAGCACAATCACCTGACTTCCTACCTGCAAATCCAGCTCTTCTACAGAACGTGTCGTAATTACCGAAGTGAAAATACCCGAAGCAGTCACCACATCGACTTCAGAAACCACATCACCTTTTACAATTTCCTGAATAGTACCTTTTAACTGGTTACGCACATTAATAGATTGAATTGTCATTATTAATTCCTGTTGTTTTGATTGGAATTAATATGCATGATTTTTAATATAAAGAAAAATAATATAAATAGATTTTGATATATTATTTTATAAAATCTAAAAATATTATTTTAAATCCAGTTAATCTGATAATTTAAATATTCTTTATTTTTAATCACGATATTCTCATATTGCCAATCCAGAATATTTTGACTTGCCAGATTCTTTATTTCTTTATTAATAGTTTGGCGTGAAGCAGAGAGTAAATCTGCTAAATCATGCTGCGAAATTTTGAGTTTAATTTCAGTTCCCAGAGGATGAGATCGACCATATTGAATCGAAAGGTCATGCAAAACCTTGCATACTTTTTGATGTAAATTAGCGATTTGCAGGAATTTGACCTGCTGGATCAGATATTGCATCCGATGGCTGAGAATGTTTAAAGCATCCTGCTTTAAGTGATTGTTATCATTTACTTCTTCTATAAATATATGCTGTGGAATTTGCAGGACCTTGACCTGATTAAAAGCATAATAATCATAATCAATCACTTGTGTATTGAGGCAAGGAAGCAGGTTAATCAGATGCTTTTCCGAGAAATAATTAAAGGCATGAAAACGACCTGATGGGCTTAAATATCCAATCTGGATAATCCCATCAAGCAATATATATAAAGCAGTATGGCAATTTTCTTTATTTAATATCAAATCGCCTTTTTGATATTTTCGAATCGTTGAATATTTTAAAATATAATCCAGCTTATCCTCAGAGATATTTTTAAATATATTTTTTAATATGTCATAATCCACATTATTTTTTGCAGTATGAATTTTCATAAAATGATCCACCCTATATTTTATTTAAATATTAGATGGATCATTAATGACTGGCGAATCATTTATTCTTGATTCTTTAGCTATTTATATGCAAAGTTTCCAATTGAATAAGAATTACTTATGAAACTTTTTCATAAATACCGTCTTCGCTGTTATAGCGGAAATTGCTGATATCCTGCTTGACATCTTTACGCAGTTCACGGCTTGGACGGCCATCCACACCGACTGGCACATCACCCTCTAAAGTTACACGGCGTACTACACGGTGCTGGTCACCATAATCATTAATCGCACGGTGTTGCGTTGCACGGTTATCCCAGATCGCCACATCACCTGCACTCCAGCGCCAGCTGACAATATTTTCCAGCTTCTCTACATAACTTTGGAACAGGTCGAATAAACGGCGTGATTCACTTGAGCTATAACCGACGAAGCTCTTAAAGAAATGGCCCAATAACAAGGTTTTTTCACCTGTTTCAGGATGAACGCGTACTAATGGATGTTCAGTTTCATATTCAGTTGAATTGAAGTAGTTTTTATACTTTTCCAAAGCTTCTTTTGGAACACTGACTTTTGCAGCATAGTCAAAGTTGTTGCTGTGAATCGCACGCAAGCTATCCGCCAGTGTTTTCAGTTCTTCAGGTAAATCATTGTAGGCAGCGGTTGTATTTGCCCATACGGTATTGCCACCTACTGCGGGTGCAACCACGCTACGAAGAATAGAAGCTTTTGGATAGGCATCAATAAAGCTGATGTCCGTATGCCAGCTGTCTGCACGTGCACCACGTGAATCAATTTCCAGAATATGTGCAGAGCCATCTTTTACCGGCACAGTCGGGTGATTTAACGGCGTGCCTAAACGTGCTGCAAAGGCTTCTTGAGCGACATCATCCAGATGTTGCTGATCTTTAAAGAAGATCGCTTTATGCTGCAATAATGCTTGATTGATTTCATTCACCACTTCATCAGCCAAATCCGCTGACAGTTTTATGCCCTGGATTTCAGCGCCGATACGGCCACCAATTGGTTGAACCTGGATGTGTTTGTATTCATAAGCCATGATCATTTCCTCTATCTATAATTATGTCGACCTTCGGTCTGTGAAATCATCATGCCGAATCGGCTTATCTAACGCTGTCAATTTATTGACATTCTTATGCACCATTTTTGATTTATAAAATACTTTAGCTGCTTAAGTTTTCGGGCATAAAAAAACCCGCTTACGCGGGCTTTGATCAGATCGTTTTAAGCTGACTTTTTCTTCTGCTTGCCGAGGCGGGTAGCTAAAGCCGTGACCTTCTGATAGCCAGTTGGCATGAGGCGCTGGATTAAATCAATTGCTTTGGCATCATTCCCAATCAGCAGACGGCGTTTGTCTTTTTGCACCGCGTCCAGAATTTGACGCGCTGCTTCTTCCGGTGGACAACGCAGCAGCTTATTGAAATTCTGTGCAGATTTTTCCGGGTGCATTCCCAGACTACGAATACTGTCATTCATTTTCGCTGCAATGGCGATATTGGTACGGATTCCGCCTGGGTGTACACAGAGTGCGCTTACACCGCAGTTTTCCATATCCAGTTCCTGACGCAAGGATTCAGTAAAACCACGCACAGCGAATTTAGTGGCATTATAAGCGGACTGGGTTGGCTGGGCAGTTAAACCGAACAAGCTGGAAATATTAATGACATGACCATCACCGGTTTTCTTGATTAAAGGCAGGAACTCTTTGGTGCCATAGACCACGCCCCAGAAGTTAATGCCGACGATCCATTCCAGCTCTTCATAGCTAGCGCCTTCTACGGTAGAACCGAGTGCCACACCAGCATTGTTAAAAATCATATTCACGCTGCCATGATCTTTCTCGACCTCAGCGGCCCAAGCGTGCATTTCTTCCAGATTAGCCACATTGACCTTTTTGGTTGTGACACGAACATCACTACCTTGTAGCAGCTCAACAGTTTTAGCCAGACCCTGTTCATTCACATCGCTTAAAGCTAAATGACAGCCCTGCTTTGCTAAAAGCACTGCAAGTTGCTGGCCGATACCTGAACCTGCACCTGTGATGGCCGCGACTTTATTATTAAAATTTTTCATTGAATTTCCTTGATTAAAACACTGCCCTTCCATGACAGCCTGTTTTTCTGTCGCATAGGGATACAGCACACCGTTTCAATATAGTTTTGACAATCCTTATTGTCAATAATTCCAGCATGTCTCTACGGACCAATTTTCAGGTTTGAATTTCAGCATAGGTCAAAGCCGGATTTATTGATAAGATACTTAAAATCTCAAGCACATGAGTCTATAGTCTTTATGACGGATGCAGTAAATTCAGGACAAAAACTAGCAAGTAAAAGTAAGGAACGCCAGTTTAAAGGACTTTCCATGGCTGAGCGTCAGCAGGCGCGTCGTGAAAAGCTGATTGAGGCCGGGATTGAGGCTTATGGTCGTCATGGTTTCTTTTCAGTCACAGTGAAGGATATCTGTAACGAAGCCAAACTGACTGAACGTTATTTTTATGAATCCTTTAAGAAAAGCGAACATCTGTTCCAGACTATTTTCCTCAAGCTGATTGACCAGTTACAGCAGAATGTCATGCAGGCGATGATGCAAGCTTCTTCTGATCCAAAGAAAATGATCGAAGCCGGTCTGACTGCCTTGCTGACGACCTTACGTGACAATCCGGGTATGGCACGAATTATTTATATCGATGCGATGCTGGTTCAGGAACTGCATAATCAGGCCACGATTCATGAAACCATGGGCCGTTTCGACCGTATGATTCAGGCCTTTGTCATGCTGATGATGCCGAACCTGAATCGTTCTGAAAGAGAGATTTCCCTGGTCTCGACCGGACTCAATGGTTATGTTACCCAGATTGCCATTCGCTGGGTCATGAGCGGCTTTAAACAGTCACTGGAAGAAATTCTATCTTCCTGTAGTCTGGTGTTCTTTGCTTTACTAGATACTTTGGGTACAGAAAAACCGGCGGATCCGGTTAGATAATTTTTAAATCAAGATAAGGTCTACGTAGATCTAGCTCTCAGTGATCTACAAGATTTTGAATTAAGACCCTCTTATAAAATAACAGCTTAAATTGTGACAAATCTTTGCGAAAGGCCCCGGAACTACCTATTCTGCAATGATACTGTCATAATTAATCTTTGTAATAAGCCTGTCATAAATATAAAACGGTCCACCGTTTGCATGAAATAGGGTATTGCGCTGTGAAAGATGACTACATTCTAATTGTTGATGACGAACTGCCGATTCGTGAAATGATCCATACTGCTCTGGATATGGCGGGCTTTCAATGTTTACAGGCAGAAGATGCCAAGCAGGCTCATCAAATGATTGTGGACCAGCGTCCAGCATTGATTTTGCTGGACTGGATGATGCCAGGTGGCGTCAGTGGTGTCGATCTGTGCCGTCGTCTGAAACGTGATGAAAATCTGTCCGAAATTCCGGTCATCATGTTGACCGCGCGTGGTGAAGAAGATCATAAAGTTCAGGGACTGGATGCCGGTGCCGATGACTATATGACTAAACCATTTTCGACCCGTGAGCTGGTTTCACGTATTAAAGCTGTTTTGCGTCGCTCTAATGCCCTCAGCGGTGAAAAATCCATTGATGCTAACGGACTGGTATTAGACCCAGTCAGTCAGCGCGTGAATTTTGGCAGTACTATTCTGGATATGGGACCGACTGAATATCGTCTCTTGGCATTTTTCATGACCCATCCGGAACGTGCTTATACCCGTGCGCAATTGCTGGATCAGGTTTGGGGTGGCAACGTCTATATTGAAGACCGGACTATTGATGTGCATATCCGTCGCCTGCGTAAGGTACTTGAACCTTATGGCGCTGACCGTTATGTACAAACTGTGCGTGGCACCGGTTACCGTTTCTCGACCCGTGCCGACGTTGCACTGGGTTAATTGTTTTTAGGTAAATCTTGTTTTATGTATGAGCCCTATCCTGTTCCCGAACTGTCACATGAGCACAAAAGACTCCGTTACAGCAGCCTATGGGATTTTGCCAAGCAAGATTTACGTCTACTTCTTCTCTTCCTGGTGATTGCCAGTTGTATTGGCCTAGGCATCGGCTATTTCTGGATCTGTATCGTTCTGGCCTTTGTTGCCTTCTTTGGCACACAGTTGCGTTCACTCTACCTGGTCAATGAATGGATCTCGAACCGTCCCTATGATGTACCACCAAATATCAATGGGATCTGGGGTGCTTTACTGTTCAATGTCTATCGGGCCCAGCGTCAGGAACGTGTCGTTCAGGCGGAGATGGTCGAGCTGATTGACCGTGCTCAATCCTCGCTAGTCGCCCTACAAGAGGCTGTGGTACTGATTGATGAAAATCAGCAGATTGAATGGTGGAATCCGGCGGCAGAACGGTTACTGGGGATTGGTCAGGAAGATCGCGGCCGCAATATCCTGAGTTTGTTACGTCAGCCAAATTTCATTGATTACTATCATCATATTGATGATGCACCTGATGGCCTTAAAATGAAGTCTTCGATATTCGAAGATCATTATGTGCAAATCAAAATGACCCGTTTTGGCGGTGAAAGCCGCTTACTGGTCGCCTATGATGTGACCCGGATGCATAATCTGGAACAGATGCGTAAGGACTTCGTCGATAATATTTCGCACGAACTGCGTACGCCGTTAACTGTGCTCAGTGGCTATATCGAAACCTTTACCGATCAGGAAGATATTAGTCCACGTTGGAAACGCGCCTTTGACCAGATGCAGTCCCAGACCCGTCGCATGAATGCGCTGGTGAATGACCTGTTGCTGCTATCCCGTCTGGAAAATGACAAGAATATTGCCAAGAATCAGATTATTGACATGCCTAATCTGATGAATCAGCTGTTTGATGATGCGCAAGCCTATAACGTGGATTATGGCCATACCCTAAATCTGGATATTGACAGTCACTGTGACCTGATCGGCTCAGATATGGAAATTGCCAGTGCCTTCAGTAACCTGATTACCAATGCTATCAAGTACACGCCTAAAGGTGGAACTGTCACCATGGGCTGGCATGATGATGGTGAATCGGCCTATTTTGTCGTAGAAGATACTGGAATTGGGATTGATCCTAAACACTTGCCACGTTTGACCGAACGTTTCTACCGGGTAGATTCTGACCGTAGCCGCCGTACTGGTGGTACAGGTTTAGGACTGGCGATTGTGAAGCATGTACTGATGCAACATCAGGCCCAACTCGAAATTGATTCCCGTGAAAATCAGGGATCCACCTTTAAGGTGATTTTTCCTAAAGAACGACTCAGTTTCCCGGACTGATTCAGAAATAAAAAAGGTGCAAATCGCACCTTTTCTTTTTTAGCGAAGGCTTTAAGACTTTAATGCCTGCTCCTTGGATAAGGCCCGTAAATAAGCTGCACGATGCGAGATCCGTTCCAGATAGGCTTGAATCGCCGGATAGCTTTTACCGGTACGGCTTTGCATAGCTTCAAGCGGGAAGCTCATCTGGATATCAGCAAAACTGAAACGACCGGCAAAATATTCATGCTGGCTTAAATGATCTTCCAGAAACTGGATATGGTCTTTTAAACGGCTTTGCACAAACTGCTTCTTCACCCCTTCACAAATTGTTTTAGCCACGGGACGTACCAGAAATGGCACCTGCTCAGGGACTTTGGTCATCACCAGTTGCATGACCAGCAAAGGCATCAAAGACCCTTCTGCATAATGCATCCAGTAGCGGTATTGCGCCTTGTTCTCGGCACTGATCGGCTGAAACTGATGGGTCGAATCATAGGTTTCTTGGAGATACTCCAGAATGGCGGCAGACTCAGCCAGTACCAGATTCTGATCTTCCAGAATCGGGGCTTTACCCAGAGGATGAACCTGTTTCAAAGCAGGCGGAGCAGAATAGTTAGGCAGGCGTTTGTAATACTTGATCTCATAATCAAGTTCCAGCTCTTCCAAGGCCCACATGATTCGAAATGATCTTGATTGTTCGAGATGATGTAAAACACGCATATTAGACTCATGATTTTATTGTTATTACTGCGTGAGCATAGCAAAAAGTCTGGCTCTAACTAAAGAGTTTATCAGTCTACTTACATTTTCCCTACCGGATATAGCGTACTCTCTTTTAGCTTAAATCAGGCTAGTGCGGATCTCCAGACTGCGTAACAGGGTTTTGGTCACCGGAGTTTTGGCACAAATCTCCAGAATTTTCTGCTGCAAAGCCGAATCATGAGTAATATCGAAACTTAAGCGTCGTTCAATCCATTCCTGTCCTTCTTTATTCACAAAAAATTCTGCTTCAACCTGAAAGTCGCCCAGTTCAATGTCCTTATGTTTGGCATACATACGCAAAGTAATCATGGTGCAAGAGATCAGGCTGCCTAAAAGCAGATCATAAGGTGCAGGACCTGCATCCTGCCCGCCGAAGGATTCAGGTTTATCAGTCAGGTAATGATGCTGGCCATGACTGATTTCTCCCTGCCATGGTATGGTTAAGCTCTGTATTTTGGCAATTGCGATACGGGCCATACTGATCCTTTGTTCTTATGATTATGTAAAAGTTATTTGGAAGCTCGCATATGTTCTGGAAATGCCGGCGCTTCCATACGCGGCCCATCATAACTAGGAATGGTGCCAAAACGCGGGTGTCCCATCATCCACTGTTCACGGGCCAGCTTCAGTTCTTCCACATCACGACCCACCAGATTCCACCACAATAAAATAGGGCTTTCAAATGGCTCTCCACCAATCAGCAAGATTCGCCCACCCGCATGAATTTCAACATCTACATGCTGCAATCCCGGCTCAAGAATCACCATATTATCTTCGGTCAGTTCATGCCCATTAATACTTGCCAGACCCTCAAGGGCAATAAAGCCATATTCAAATCTTGGATCTAAACTCAGACGGGCACGGGTACTTTCAGCAGCAAATAGATCCACCCCCAAAAGTTCGGTATGCACTTTAACCGGGGATTGTGTATTTAGGAATTCCCCGACCAGGACCGTACATTGAATGCCTTGTTCTTCGATCACAGGTAATTCCGGATAATGATCAAACGCGGGAGCCATATTGATCTTGTCATCAGGTAGGGCGATCCAGAGCTGTGCTGCATGCATCTTGGTTTCAGTTTCCGGTGAAACCTCTGTATGCGAAATGCCATAGCCTGAAGTCATCAGATTAACCTGTTTCGGCCGGATCAATTGCCGGTTACCCAGACTGTCACTGTGCATCATGGTGCCTTCAATCATCCAGGTAAAAGTTTGTAGGCCAATATGCGGATGCGGTCCGATATCCAGACCATCTCCCTGAGGAAACTGAGTAGGACCGGCATGATCCAGAAAACACCAGGCGCCAATCATGCGTTTATGCCGACTCGGCAAGGCGCGTTTAATGACTGTTCCCTGCCCGATTTCCGCACGCCGTAAAGGAACTTCCTGTATGAACTGATTGATATACTTTTCACAATCATCTGAATTTGACAGTTCAATATCATTATTATTCGACATGGTTGAGCTGACCTCGGCAAGTTCATTCTGGCTGTATGCTGCATCAAGACATCTTTCCCTGATCATCATAAGATGTCTACCTCATACAACAATGTACCGCGTCTACCCACAAAATCTATCTTTGGAAATATTTCGATACGTATAAAATGTGCTACTCATCAGAACAGTTCAAATACTTAAAGGCTTCAGTCTTCCAAATCCTGTAATCAAGATCTTGGTGATGAATCATATAATCATTCAAGCACCTTACATCAGTTCGTTTAAATCAACTTATTCATCATACTCATGTTTCACGTGAAACGCCTATTTTTATTGATATAAATGATTAAAATCAGCAATCTATAAAAATGTGATCCGTATAGCTTCATATTTACAAAACAAAAATTTTGTTACGTTTTCTTTGTAAAATTCGTACTACCCCCTGATTCTAGGGAGATTTTTTTTTATTCATTTGGTCCATAATAGGACCCAATAAAAATAAGATTGGATCAGGACATGTCATCCTCGAATGAAAATATATATTCAACGGCGAATATGTCTTTTCAAAACTCGACCACAGATAGATCATTAAAGTTGGCCGAATGTGATCTGCAAAATCGCCAGTTAATTGAAGATGCGCTTGTACATCGCGCTGCACCTATTCCTGCGCAATTCCAGCAGTACTTTTATAACTATCTTTATGTGCATCGTCATCAAAATCTTCGCCAGATTAATTACATGGCGCAGATCGCCTTTTTGCTGTATTTCTTTGCCGATATTTTTATTATTCCTGACATGTTTTTCCTGTCTGGCCTGATCCGGGTATCACTGGTCATTGCTGTCATGTTTTGCTGCTATTACCTGTTTAAGCATCAAAAGAATATCCGGGTTCTGGACATGATTTTGCCTGTGGGCACGACTGTGGCTGCAGCGACCTGGATTAGCCTGCTCCTGCTGTCGAGTAGCCCGCATGTGTCAACTTATATCTATGCCTCTGCGATCTTTGTTTTAATTACCAATCTCTGTGTACAGACCGAGTTTAAGGGTGCGCTGTATTGTTCTATTTTTATCGCCCTGTTTATCATGATTGGGGTAACCCATCTCATGAGTCTATCGCAGGCCTTTATTTTCGCCGTTGTTTTCACGCCTCTCTGGGCGTTTAGTATTTATATCAACTGGAATAATATCATCAACATACGGCGCTCTTTTTTACGCACTTTGCTGGATGAATGGAACTATCAAACCTTAAAAAATCTTGCTCATACTGATGATCTGACGCAGTTATTTAATCGTCGTCATTTTGTGGATATGGCGGAACGTTCAATCCATCAATGGCCAAAGCCTGCCAGCACCTGCCTATTGATGTTTGATGTCGATTATTTCAAGAGAATCAATGACAATTATGGCCATGATGTGGGTGACCGGGTGCTACAACTGATTGCTGAAATTACCCGTAAAGAAATGCGCTCTAGCGATGTACTGGCACGTTTTGGTGGAGAAGAATTTATTGCCTTGCTGGAAGATACCCAGCTACAGGACTGCCTGATGATTGCAGAACGGATTCGCTGTTCGATTCAAAAGCAGGTGATGCACATCAATTCTGACCAGAAAATCCAGTTCACGATTTCTATCGGTATTGCTGAACTTGAATCTCCGCAACAGGAGCTTGAAGACCTGATTAAGCATGCAGATATTGCGCTTTATGAAGCTAAGAAAGCGGGAAGAAACCGGATTCGGGTCTATCATCCCAATATGCTGCAACCGGCTAAACCCCTATCTCCAAATCCCTGGAATGTATTTAAACCTTTGAATAAACAGGAGCAGTCTGGCGCTCATCATAAAGCGAAACAGTCTTGGTCTGCTTTGTAACCTGATAGCAAAATCAAGATTATTAGACAAGAATTTAAGAATTAGGCCTAAATTTGTTTGTGATGCTTTTCAAATAATTCCTAAAAGAATAGAATATTTTTCATACAAATATAAATATTCATCTTATTCATTTCTTTGGATTTAATGTGGGAAGGCGGCATGCCAGATAAATATGAAGAAGAAGCTCGCCTCCTGTTTCAGGATGCCCTTCAAGATCCTCTTGTTCGTATTCCTGGGTCTTTAAAACCTGCCTACTTTAACCATCAGAAACAGCTCACTTTAAAATACCTGTTGCAGGTGAACCTATTCGCACAGGTGGCATATGCCTCCTACACCCTTGCCGATATTCTGGTGCTGAATAACATTATGAATTTGCTCATTCTGACCAAGCTAGGCTATACCTTGGTGATCGTGCTGATAACCATCTGGATGTATCATTTTTACCGGAATTTGCCTGTATTTGACCTGCTGTTGCCGACCTCGATTATCGGAGCAAGTGCAATCTGGTTTTTTAATCTGAATCAGTCTGAAAGTCCGCATACGCTCATTTATCAATATGCTTCACTGGTCTTTATTGTCCTGGCCAATTTATGTGTGCAGATTCGCTTCTGGCCTAGCCTGATTAATTCCGGTCTGATTACATTGGTGATTTATATTGGTGTGTATTTCAATACTCAAGCTGACCTGTACCAGATGTTCTTGTTTTCTCTGATCTATATGCCGGTTTTGACCTTCAGCTTATATATCAGCTGGAGCTCCACATTAAAATCCCGTTTAGTATTCCTGCAACATACCCTGAATGAATATCATCGTCAGACTTTTGAAAATCTCGCCCATACTGACTCGCTGACAGGCCTGAATAATAGACGCTGTTTTGAATATCTGGTGCAACAGCTGATCCAAAAGAATCTCAAACAGCCTGCTCCAATCAGTTTGCTGGTCTTTGATGTCGATCATTTTAAGCAGATCAATGACCGTTATGGACATGATGTTGGAGATCAGGTATTGCAGTTGATTGCACAGACCACACGCAATGAAATGCGACGCCATGATGTGCTGGCACGGTATGGGGGTGAAGAATTTATCGCATGCCTGCCTGAAACTTCACTAGATGATGCGTTAAAAATTGCCGAGCGTTTAAGACACAAAATCGAAAATATTGTGGTCAATCTGGAACATGGGCATCGTCTTGATTTCACCGTTTCAATTGGTGCGGCCATTCTGGAAAGCAGTGAAACGGATTTAATGGCGCTGATTAAACAGGCTGATATTGCCCTGTATCAGGCTAAAGCCAATGGTCGGAACAGAGTGGAATGTTATGACCCTGAACTGGATCAGAGCTTGCTTGGAGAGCTTCAAAACTGGCAGGTTAAACCGGCTTAAATTCATTTGAAAGATAATAAAAAAAGAGCGCCGAAGCGCTCTTTTTATGAGTTAAAAATTATCTTCATCAAAACGATCTTGATCAATTTTATAGATATGAAAACTGCGTTCTATTTGTACGCCTAAACCAAATTCAATCATTAAAGACGTTAACTTATCACCATCAATTAATACAATTCCCGACTTCTTTGCGGATTCAATTGCCTCTTTACTAAAATTAGAAGTAGTAATAAATACGCCTTTCTTGGCAACCTGATCCGCTAAAGCCCCTTTAAACTGCTGAATATCAGGACGTCCTACTGTATTTTCCCAACGTTTTGCTTGAATATAAATTTTATCTAACCCTAATCGGTCTTCACTGATGACTCCATCAATTCCACCATCGTTGGTTTTACCAATTGCTTGGGCTGCATCTTGATGTGAACCACCGTAGCCCATAGCAACAAGCAGATCTACAACAAGTCTCTCAAAAAATGAAGGAGACTTTTCCTTTACCATTTGAAGTAAATCACTTTTCAAATTGAACCTTAATAATTCAGTCGTAGTCTGAATTGTTTCTTCAGGTGTTTGTGTTTCTTGTAATTTATTTGAGTTTTCAAAATTTTTTAAAATTTCGACCTCTAATCCCTCTTCGTTTTTCTTTCCAAATTTAAAATCTATAAATCCATCAAACTGTGCTAAAAATTCATTAGTTATTGCTTCTAAGTTTTTTAAATCAATTTTTCTTCCTAAATCGCTAATTTCACAATATGCTCGTTTTGGTTGATGAATTAAACCTGCTTTGACTAAGTATGTCTTTGCCCAAGCAACTCGATCTTTAAATATATTTTTACCACTTGGTAGTACCTTATTTAGATCTTCTTCAGGTAAGCCAGAACGCTCAGCTAGGATATTGGCGGCATCTGAAATTTTAATTGGCCCTTCTATTTCTGATAATAATTTCATCAAAGGCAGCATTAACTGATCATAAGTAGGTAATGACATATATTTTTTAGCTTAAGAATTAATTTTTCTTGAGTATAAATGAAAAAAAGAGCGCCTAAGCGCTCTTTTTTATAGGTAATTTTCGTTAGAAAATTACTCCCATTCAATTGTTGCTGGTGGCTTAGATGAAACGTCATACACCACACGAGAAACTTCAGCAATTTCGTTCATGATACGTGTAGAAATACGGTCAACCAAATCATATGGCAGATGTGCAAAACGAGCTGTCATGAAGTCGATGGTTTCAACTGCACGAAGTGCAATTACCCATGCATAACGACGGCCATCACCGACTACACCCACAGACTTCACTGGTTGGAATACAGCAAAGGCTTGAGCAGTTTTGTCGTACCAGCCGCTTGCGCGAAGTTCTTGCATGAAGATGTCATCAGCAAGGCGAAGAATATCAGCATATTCTTTTTTCACTTCACCCAGAATACGAACACCAAGGCCTGGACCTGGGAACGGATGACGGTAGATCATGCTATGTGGCAAGCCTAGAGTGGTACCCAATTTACGTACTTCATCTTTAAACAGGTCACGCAATGGTTCAACCAGGTCAAATGCCAAATCTTCTGGCAAGCCACCTACGTTGTGATGCGACTTGATGACATGTGCCTTACCTTGTTTGCTAGCAGCAGATTCAATCACGTCTGGATAAATCGTACCTTGTGCAAGGAAGGTTACGCCATCGAGCTTGCGTGCTTCTTCAGCGAAGACTTCGATGAATTCACGACCGATGATTTTACGTTTTTTCTCTGGATCAACTTCTCCAGCCAATGCAGAAAGGAAACGATCTTCAGCATCAGCACGGATCACGCGGATCCCCATGTTGTCTGCAAACATCTGCATCACTTGATCGCCTTCGTTCAAACGAAGCAGACCGTTGTCTACAAATACACAAGTCAACTGATCGCCAATTGCCTTGTGTAGAAGTGCCGCTACAACCGATGAATCGACACCACCTGAAAGACCTAACAATACTTTTTCATTGCCAATCTGTGCACGAAGCTGTTCTACACGCAGGTCAATAATATGTTCTGGTGTCCACAGACCACGACACCCACAAATCTGGTGTACGAAGTTAGACAGTAATTCTGCACCTTTCGAAGTATGTGTCACTTCAGGGTGGAACTGGATCCCATAGAAACGGCGGGTTTCATCAGACACCATGGCAATCGGGCAGCTTGGTGTGCTTGCAGTCACCTGGAAGCCTTCTGGAATACGTGCAACCTTGTCACCATGACTCATCCAGACATGCAGCTGGTTCTCACGGTCTTGCAGCTGACCAATCAGCTGGTCACGTACCACGATATCCACTTCTGCATAACCGAACTCATGTACAGTACCTGGCTCAACTTTACCGCCAAGCTGTTCACACATGGTTTGCAAGCCATAACAGATACCCAGTACAGGTACACCTAACTCAAATACCACTTGCGGCGCACGCGGGCTGCCTTCCAGGTGAACACTTTCAGGTCCACCAGACAAGATGATACCGTTTGGATTAAATGCGCGAATGTCTTCTTCAGACATGTCATAGGCATACATTTCAGAATATACACCAGCTTCACGGACACGACGTGCGATGAGCTGACTATATTGAGAACCGAAATCCAGAATCAGGATACGATCTTCAGTAATTTGAGTATTGGTAGTCATGACAAACAACTATGAAAGGCAAACGAAAGATAAGCGCCGTATTCTAGCATTTTTATTAGGCTTAAGCACACTATTCCCATCAGCATAATAATTAAGCAGTTTATTTCTTTAAATAGAATTAAGCTTTCGATTCAGCAAGAGAGCTTTCCCTTCTCTCCACGGAATTCAGCGTATTTACGCTATTTGGATTTGAATATTTTAGGATCGGCCAGTTAAGTGGCTATTGAAAGTTTATTTCATCTATCTCTATCACTGTCTTCATTTGATAGCGTTTAGGATTGAAAATGGGAGCCACCTTTTGATTTTTATTTTAATGACGTTTTCATGCTAAGCCTGTTTTCGCAGGAATTCACCGCCAATTTGTAAGATAAATTTTTAATTCACCCATCAGGGATGAGCAGGCAATTATTTTCCTGTTCGGTACTGACTTTCATGCCCCAGACTGTTAGGATTTGATCACCTTTTCGCTTGTTTTTTCCCTATGGAACTGCTTGATTTTATCCTCCACGTTGATGATCACCTGCTCGAATTCATTACCAATTACGGCATCTGGATTTATGGCATTCTTTTCCTGATTATTTTTGTTGAAACGGGACTGGTGGTGATGCCGTTCCTGCCGGGAGACAGTCTGCTATTTGCTTCAGGTGCGCTTGCGGCTTCAACGGGTGCTATGGATCCATGGGTACTGATTCCGCTACTGTTCACTGCGGCAGTGCTGGGCGACACCCTGAATTATCATATTGGTAAATATATTGGGCCACGTGTATTTGAGATTGAATCACGTTTTATTAATAAAAAGCATTTGCTTGCTACCCAGCAGTTCTTTGTGAAACACGGCGGTAAAACCATTATTTTTGCCCGTTTCATTCCTTTCGCACGTACCTTTGCACCTTTTGTTGCCGGTGCGGGAAGTATGAATTACAAATATTTCCTGACTTACAATATGATCGGTGGCTTTCTCTGGATCAGTTCGTTTGTGATCTTGGGTTATCTATTCGGCAATATGCCAATCGTCAAAGACAACTTCACTCATCTGATTTTCGGCATCATTATTTTAAGTGTCATGCCAGGGGTGATTGGCTTTATTCAGCAGAAACTCAAGAAAAATAAAATTGCCTAGAAGCCTAGCGCTGTTGAGTGAACATTTACTCCAGCCAATTAATCAGCAAGGGCACCAGACAAAGCAGTAAAAACAGAGCCGACCCTTTATAAATCAGGTCGGCTTTTCTTTTTGCCGACTCTCCCGCCAGAATCGCTTGTCCAAAGATCATCCAGAACAACGCAACAGGTAAGGCAATCCCAGTAAAAATTGCAAAGATCAGAACAAAGTTACTCGGACTTTCCCAAGTAGAGAGCGGTAAGATTCCGGTTGCCAGAAGCGCTGCTTTGGGATTTTTCAAGGTTCCCTTAAACATCTGCCAGGGACGGATTTGAGGATGACTCTGATTATATTGTTCCAGTTGCCGAGCCTTGAATAAATGGAAGGTCATCCAGCCCACACCGATTGCACTCAGCACATGCACCAGTTCCTGAAAACTCGGCCAGATTGGTGAAAACAGATGAACCAGCAGAGCCCACCCATTGATCGCATATAAATACCCCACCAGAATGACGGGAATATACAGACTGGTTTTGGCTGTTCCCTGCTGATAGGCAGAACTGGCCACCAATGCATTGGCAGGTCCAGGGATCATCAGCACTGCTATTGTTGCAAAAACAAAGAGCCAGTTTTCAATCATGGTGGTTAAACATATCAGACAAGGTGATTACCTTAACCAATCTCGTGTTCTGATCACAAGACGAGATCTTTCAAAATTTTATGCGCATCGGTCATTTTTTCTGGCAAATACTGTGAATTCTGTCACTTGACCAATCACTTTTAAGATAGAAAAAATGCCGACCTAAAGTCAGCATTTTTTTGATGTTTAGAGGGCTATTTATTGGTGTTTTGACGGATCACAATTGGGCAAGCTTTAAATTTTGCAGCTTGTACAATAGCTTCCTGTTCACCCAGTAGACGTGCCGTTTCAGTGCGCTTGGTATTGGAAGATTGTCCCATATTCACTGATACACTCGGACCAATGCCCCAGCCGCCGCGGCTGCCCCAGCCACCACCGACGCCTACCCCTACGCCGACACCTGTACGTTTAGGCGGCTCAACACCATTATCAAGATACTGCTGAATACGGTTGTATTCACCCTGAAGCTGCTGACAGTTGAGGGTCTGATAATGGGTCGGTGAAACATAGGTCGGTTTGACCGTCGTTACACAGGCACTCAGCAAGCTAAGTATGCTGATTGCCAGACTTATTTTCACAAGTTTCATAGTTAACTCGATCTTAATGCTGCTCTATCTCATTGAACAATGATTGATAGGCCTGAGTCAATTTATGATCAGTTGCCAAGTGAATTAATGGCTGATTTTTTTGATGTGACTCTTTCATCAGCACCGACGGCGGCAACATGCTGTTCAGCACCGGAAGACCTTCATCTATCAGTTGCTGTACCACTTCGCGTGGCAGTTTTGCCTGAGCCTGAAACTGGTTGACCACGATGCCTTCAATTTCCAGACGTTCATTATGATCATCCTGAGTTTCGATGACATTCTCAATCAAGGTTTGTAAGGCTCGTTTAGAAAACACATCACAGTCAAATGGAATCAGAACACGGTCTGCAGCAATCAGTGCTGAAAGCGTAAAGAAATTAAATGCCGGCGGAGTATCGATAAATACCCGGTCATAATGCTCAGCAAGTGGTTGCAAGGCATCGCGCAGCTTATAAATCTTATGTTTGGATTCCAGTGCATGGGCCAGCGTGCCCAAACTCGGACTCGCCGGAATGACATCCAGATTTTTAAAAGGTGATTGATGCAGATAACTTTCCAGCCCTTTAGCCCGGGTCTTGAGAATGGAGCCAATCGCATTACCAATTAAACTTTTGCTCTGCTGGTTCCCCAATACATCTTCAAAATAGTTTTCAATATTCGGCTCCAACGCCGGCTTGTCACTCGAATAGGTTGCATCATCTCCTAGTAAATACTGGCTGGAGTTTGCCTGCGGATCAAGATCGATCAACAGGGTTTTAAGCCCCTGATGCGCACTGATTGCAGCCAGATTGACTGCAATACTCGATTTCCCTACCCCACCTTTCTGATTAAATACCACACGAGTATGCATAAACACCCCTCTTTATTTTTCTAATGATCAGTATGTTTTAGTTCATTGACTGATGAATAATTTAGCCAAAATTCGGCTTGATCATGACCAATACTATAATCGCAATAAGTGAAACCACAGCAATAAATAAGCCAGCACGGCGTTGTACCAGCAGGATTGAATCATCTTTTTTATAGGCTTTGCCCAGGGATGAAATTAGCACCAGGAATAAAATGATTTTGGCATAAAACCAAGGCTGTACATCAAAATTCTTTAAAAACAGGGCAATAATCCCAGTTAAGGCAATCACGCTAATGACCAGGTGCTGCAAAGCGACCAGAAATACACGTGCTTTTGGATTCGGCTGATTGCCCTGTGTATCCACAAACAGGGTAATAGCACGTGCAAGAATGGCCACAATGGCCAGTCCTGCCGCAGACATATGAATAATCTTGACTAAAAGCTGGGTATCCATAAAATCCTCTTAGTTTTTCGGTGCATGTGCACATTCTGGACTAGACGTGTCCTGTCCTGTCCACTCTTCAGGCAAGAAAGCATGAATTGCCAAGGCATGAATTTTATCTTTAGAAAGCAAATCACCTGCCGCAGCATAGACTTTTTGATGGCGTTGTACCGCACGCAGGCCAGCAAAAGCTTCGCTGACAATCACCACCTTAAAATGCGATTCCTTACCCGGGAAATATCCACCATGACCTGAAGATTCATTCACGACTTCCAGATAAGTAGGTGACAATTGTGCCAAACGGTCTTTCAGTTGTTGTTCTAAGCTCATGGCCTGACTCCGATTCAAGATATGGGTCCAGTATACCCTGTTCTATCCGCTATTTCGGTGCAAGAAATGTCTGCAATTATTTGATTGTGCCGAGATTTCATTAAATTTTGCATAAATTTTGTCTAATTGTCTGGAAGCACAGAGAATATTGCTTTTATTTTATGCAATCGACACAAGATTTTTCATAAAGTTATTGACCCTGTTTTTGCATGCTGTATTATACACGGCATGCGGGAATAGCTCAGTTGGTAGAGCACAACCTTGCCAAGGTTGGGGTCGCGAGTTCGAGTCTCGTTTCCCGCTCCAAATTCTTTTTTGTTCATTTTTTAAAGTAAAAAATCGATCGACCCTGCGGGAATAGCTCAGTTGGTAGAGCACAACCTTGCCAAGGTTGGGGTCGCGAGTTCGAGTCTCGTTTCCCGCTCCAAATTCTAAAAGCCCTCATCGAAAGATGGGGGCTTTTTTATTGTTGTTTTATTCAATATTTTACTTCATAAGAAATTTTTATACTTAAAAAAGTAAGTTTACAAAAGTGCTCTTTCAAAACTGTGAACAAAAAACCGTGTAGATGATGCTCCAGAGCATCAATCATACAAGATAAAAAAAACTCCAAAACAAAAGATAGTATTAGCTACTACCAAGTGGCTTATGTTAAACAAGATCAGCTTGCCTAGATCCTAAATATTGATGCCGCGGAGCCTGTTAATAATTTCTGTCATTGCTTCTTAATAAAAAAGCAACTAATATGCTTCTTACACCACCAAAAAGCAATAAATATGTCTACACTAAATAAGTCTTTACTACAGCAAGTCAAAAAAAGACGAACCCTATTGGGCTTAAAGCAAGTTGATATGCAATCCCGTACAGGCATTTCAAGACAGCAGTATCAAAAACTGGAAAGTCAGGGCAACCCTCGATTAGAGACCTTAGAAATTATAGCGGCAGGATTAAATGCTCAACTGATGCTCATCCCTGATGATAAGGTTCATTTGATCAGACAATTATTGAATGATGAAATTAAAGTCACTATTGAAGATCAGGATGACTTAATGACTAACCCATGGAAGGGTCTTCTCGGAGGAGAGGAACCATGAATACTGTTGCCGTCCTGAAATTAACATTACATCACGGTATCGTTGGATACTTGGCAGGATTTCAGAGCGGAAAAAATATTCTGGTTTTTACAGATTCTTTCCGCTTTGATCAGCAACGTCCGACCTTGAGCTTGCTTACTTCCCCCTTGTATCCTCAAGCGGATAAAATTTTAGAAAAGACCTATGTTACACATCAGCGCTTACACCCCTTGCTATCAAACTTGCTACCAGAAGGGGCATTACGTGAACTGATTGCACAAAGCCTCAAAGTACATATAGACAATGAATTTCAGTTATTGGCAGATTTAGGTCATGATTTACCTGGAGCACTCATTGCGACTCCATTAGATCCAGAAGAAATTCCAGATGAAATAAAATTCAAACTGCAGATCTCGAATCCAGATCAAATTTTAAAGCAAGAGATTCGAACAGATAATAAGTTTTCCTTGGCCGGCGTCCAAATGAAGTTTTCCATGAAAGCCAAAGATGGGCGTTTTACACTAGCACAGGCAACGGAAACGACTCTACTCGGGGACTGGATTATCAAAACTCCTTCTTCCAGACATGCTTTTGTTCCGCTAAATGAATATTCTATGATGACCCTTGCCAAAACGGTCGGAATAGATGTCCCTGAGATTCGCTTGGTGGATATGGCCCTTTTACAAGACCTTCCACCATTAAATTTACCCCAAGAGCAATATGCTTTCGCAATCAAAAGATTTGATAGACAGAGTACTGCTGATACTACAGAGCTTATTCACATCGAAGACTTTGCTCAGATCTTCGGTGCATATCCACAGCAGAAATACAGCACCACAAATTATGAGCAGATAGGAAAGATCATTTATCAATTTTCAGATAACAAAATTCTTGATATTCAGCAATTTGCCAGCCGCTTACTTGTCAACATTTTGCTCGCCAATGGAGATGCACACTTAAAGAACTGGAGTATGATTTATCACGATAAAACAACGCCAAGATTATCCCCTGCATACGATATATTGATGACAAGTGTATATATTGAAAATGAGCGTCATTTCGCATTGAATCTTGCCAAAAATAAAGATTGGTATTTAGCTGAGATGAAACACTTTGAACAATGGGCTGAAAAAGTCGGTGTTCCATGGCGTGTTATTGAAAAACAACTTCACGCGATCATGGACAAAGCACGTTCAGTATGGCCAGTGCTATTACTAGACTTACCTATGATTTCTGTTCATAAAGAAAAATTAAGAGAACATTGGAAAAAATTGCATCCAGACTTTCAGATACTTACAGATGATTAGAGGAAACCTGTAACCAAGCTAAAATTTCTCAAACAATTTCATCACATCATTTTCCGTCAGTTTCGCTTCTCCCTCATGATCTGTGCTTAGAATAGACTGTGCCAGTTCTGCTTTATTCTGCTGCAAGGCAATAATTTTTTCTTCTATGCTTTTATTGGTAATCAGCTTATACACAAATACCGGCTTGTCCTGTCCAATCCGCCATGCACGATCTGAAGCTTGATCTTCAGCAGCAGGGTTCCACCATGGATCATAGTGAATGACCGTATCTGCGGTAGTTAGATTCAGACCGACCCCTCCTGCTTTTAGACTGATTAAAAATACCGGCACTTGTCCAGACTGAAACGCTGTAATGACTTCATCTCGCTTTTTGGTCTTTCCAGTCAGCTTCACATAGCCAATTTCTGCGTGATGGAGTTGTTGTTCAATCAGTTCCAACATTGAAGTAAACTGAGAGAAGATAAGAATTTTTCGCCCCTCTTCCACCATTGGAACAACCATATCCATCAACTGTTCAAGTTTGGCAGAATGCGCCTGCCCGGTTTTAACTGAATCCAGTTTCAGTAAGCTAGGATGGCAGCACACCTGACGTAGCTTCAGTAAGGCATCTAAAATTTGAATTTGACTACGTTTAAAGCCTTTTTCTGCCACAATTTTCTGAATGCTTGCCTGCATCGTGGCACGAACAGCCTCATATAGCTTGGATTGCTGCTCATTCATGTCAATATTGACTTCAATCGTGGTTTTTTCTGGCAACTCTTTGGCTACGTCAGTTTTCAAGCGACGTAAAATGAAGGGCTTAATCCGGTTGACCAACTTTTGTCTTAACTGCTGATCACCGCGTTTTTCAATCGGATGACGGTACTTTTTATTAAAAATTTCTTGTGAATATAAAAATCCTGGCATCAGGAAATAAAATAGTGCCCACAGCTCACCCAAATGATTTTCCATAGGTGTACCGGTTAGACATAGACGATGTCGCGCTGTTAATTGCCGTGCTACCTGTGCAGCTTTGGCACGCGGATTTTTGATATTCTGCGCCTCATCCAAAATGACTTGATGATATTCATATTGCTTTAGTTGCTCTTCATCTCTCGCCAGAAGCGGATATGTGGTTAACACAATATCATAGTGCGGAATCTGCTCAAAATACTGATGGCGATCGGGCCCCTGTAGCAGCAGTACCTTCAGCTGAGGGGTAAATTTCTCCGCTTCTTTGAACCAGTTATGCATCAGCGATGTAGGTGCAACAATTAAGGCGGGTCTGTCCTGCAAATGACCAGCCTGCTTTTCCATGAGTAAATGGGCTAAAGTTTGTGCTGTTTTCCCCAAGCCCATATCATCTGCCAGAATCCCGCCATGCTGGGTTTCCCTTAAAAACTGTAACCAGCCTAAGCCCTGCTGCTGGTATGGACGCAACTCCCCCTGAAAACCTTGTGGTGTCGGCAGTTGTTGCTGGTAGCCTTGTTTGAATTTCTGTACAAATTGCTGCAGCTGGTCACTGACCTGCCATGTCATCCCAAGATTATGCTGCAATTCTAATAATTGACTCGCATCATAGCGATCAATACTGCGCTCTTCTTGCTGTAAAATACTCTGCAGATGCAACAATACCGGCTTAATATCCCTAGCGGATAGAGCCAAATCAGGTTGATCAACTGCAGTTTTCACGGTGAAAATTTGACTGTCATGCAGATGAATAAAAGTCCGCGGATCAAGTAAATCAGGATGTTCTTTCACCAAAGCCACAAGTGCATCGAGTAAATCATAGCTATTGCCTGCACTGTCCTGAACGGTCGCCCCGATATTGAACCAGTCCTGCTGGCCTTCAGATTCAGTGATGGAAATATTTAAATTTTCAACATATTGCAGCTTAAATGGGCTGTGTTCCAGATGCTCTATCTGCCATCCCATCAATTCAATTTGATTGATGGGCATCAGCTGTTTGATCCAGTCTCCATAGAACGCAAAAACCATAGAATCAAGACGTTGTTTATCCAGTTTTAATTGCTGGTAATAATTAAGATCTTTCACCCACTTCAGTGATTCGACCAACAGCTGTAAACGCTGGATTGACTGTTGTTCCTGAACTAAATCCCGAAGCTGTCGCACCATTTTCCCATGCTGCTCACCAATAAAACTGTCACCTGATGTACCTGCTTTTATTCGCCCACCAGCATAGGAAAATTCAATTTCAGCACAAACAGACTCTTCCCATTTCCAATCAAATTTATCTAAAACACCGAAGCGTAAAATTGGCTGGGGACTACCCTCAAGGACATCAATATGCTGAATAGACTCGGGCCGAGGCAGATTTTTCACGTCTGAATATTGATGAGTCAGTTGCTCAAACTCTGGCAAGAGCATAGATGGAAGATCAGGCATCTGTAAAAAATGGTACAGAAGATTTGCCGTATATTCACCATATAACTGGCCCACCGTGTTCTGTTGAATATCCACATAACACGGTGGCTGGCTCGCGAGAATCTGAATATGAGGATTTGATTTTAAATCGAGTCGAATATCACCATTGACCAATTCAATATTTAAATGCTCAGTCTGTTGTTTAGCCCCTTGTTCCCATCTAAATTCGATGTTGTAGCCTTGTTCTGACCATTGAAGTGCAGCATGGCTCTTTTTTTGCCAGTACACATCGCCACTTTGAATAAAAGATTTGAAATGCTCCAATAAAATTCTGGAGATATCAAGATTGCTTTGATAAAAGCGTTCGTCACTGTTTATTTTGGCATAATAATAAATCTGGTTAAATAATTGTCGTTTTTGTTCAGGTAAAGTCAGATGCTTTCTGGTGATATTTTCATATTGGGTATAATAACTTTCCCCCGCAATTGAGCCGTTTTTATTGCGTCTGGCCTTCTGAACATCAACTGTCAATTTCTTTAAGCTGACAGACTGATCTAACAGGTAAATTAAATAATTGTTTGTTTTGACAGATTGCTCTGGTTCAGTCTGTTGTAAATACCGTTTAAAATCATTCAACCAGCGCTGCGCCTGATCATCCCCCCGTTGGCGTTTTGTGATTCCCTGCGGGGATTGAGAGTCAGCATAACGCTGCTGAAATTCCTGGCGATATTCCTGAAAGAATAACCGCGCTAAAGCAGCAGCATGTTTACAGTTATATCCAACCGGACAAGTGCAGTCGTCATCGATTAAACGGTCTTTTTGGGGATTATAGGTAATTGCGGTATCGTAATAATCTGTTCCTTCAATTTGGGCATACATCGTAACCCCGTCTTTTTCCTCAAAGAACTCAATCGTTTCCCTATCAATGTGTTTAGCATAGCTCAGACTGCGCTGAAGAGTTGCAGTACTAAAGCGAGATAGAAAATTGATCAATGAGGACATAATTACCAGAAACCAAAAATGTTTATACAATTATAACGGACAAAGCTGTCATTTCAGAACAGTACTGCTCGCCAACGTATCAAAAGGAAATAAATCCATGCTCAAAAACTTAATGTTTACTACAATGGATGGGGTGAATATTGGCTTTGGGGTACATTGGTTTCCTCAACCGCAATCACAGGTCGGCCATTAATCGCCTTTGAATACAGTGCAGAAGCGATCAGTAAAGGTTTAGAACTTTCCTCCACATCAAATGGATATCATGGGTGAGGCACTGAATATTCCTCGACAAGCTCTTGTGAAACTTGGTACTCAGGAAGCAGAACTTTGTGTCCAAGAAGTTGATGAAATTATTGGCTCGATTTGTAAGGTTACAATCTGATTCAGCAATATCGCTCATGACCTATTACCTGGACAAATTCAAGCAGAGACTCTCCAACTGATCCAAAATAGGATTGAGCATAATATTCATTTATTGCACTAAATAGCTTTCACAAAGCTTCTATGAAGGGCTTATTCTAACCGTTGTTTTATTACGGCATAAGCTACACCAGTCACCACACTTCCAATCGCAATCGCCAATAAATATTTTAATGGATAATTCATCGCATTCGGAATGATCAGTACCATTACACCGCCATGAGGAGTGACTAGTTCACATTTAAATAATGCAACCAAAGCCCCAGTTACAGCACCACCTGCGATCGCACATGGAAGCACTCGAATCGGGTCTTTGGCAGCAAACGGAATAGCCCCTTCCGAAATGAAACATAGGCCCAGAACTACAGCAGCCTTCCCTGCATCTTGCTCAGGTTTGGCAAATTTATGCTTTGCTAGAAAAGTTGCAATTGCCATACCCAATGGCGGTACCATACCCGCAGCCATGGTAATCGCCATCGGTCCGTATGTTTGTGACGTAAGTAAGCCCACCGTAAAGGCATAAGCCGCTTTGTTTATTGGGCCCCCAACATCAATACACATCATACTCCCAAGGATAACCCCCATGATCATGGCATTGGTCGTCCCCATATTGGCAAGGAAGTGTGTGAGTAATTCAAACAATTGTGCAACAGGCTGTCCAACCACATAAATCATGATTAAACCAACAGCTAAACTGGCCAATAGTGGAATAATCAATATTGGTTTTAATGCTTCTAGGCTACTCGGGAGTTTAAGCTGTTTCGATAAAAATAACGCAATATAACCTGCAATATAACCTGCAACTAATCCACCGAGAAAGCCTGCCTCTAATTGTGTGGCAAGTAAACCGCCAATCAAACCTGGAGTTAAACCCGGACGATCCGCAATAGAATAAGCAATGTAACCTGCCAGCATAGGTACCATAAGAGTAAATGCTGCAGCACCTATTTGCTTTAAGGATGCGGCAAAGCTTCCTTCAACAGGATTGAGGCCAAACATAAACGAGATGGCAATGATCAAACCGCCCGCCACCACCATCGGCAGCATGAAAGACACCCCTGTTAAAAGGTGTTTATAAATTCCTGTTTTTTCTTTGTTTTCATTTCCTGTCTTAGTGGCTATTTGCTTACCCGTTTCAAGCACTTTGGCCTCAGCAATTGCATTTGCAAAAGTCTTATCCGTTTGTTTAAGGGCAAATCCTGTACTGCAGCGATATACACGTTTGCCTACAAAGCGATCTGTATTGACCTCAATATCCGTTGCTAAGATCACCACATCTGCTTTGGCAATACTTTCTGCCGATAAAATATTTTTAGCCCCAACCGATGCTTGGGTTTCAACATCAATCTGATAACCGTGCTTTACTGCACCTTGTTGTAAGGCTTCGGCCGCCATAAACGTATGCGCAACACCAGTTGGACATGCTGTAATGGCGACAAACCGTGTAACCCCTACATTTCAGTAAGTTTATTTCGCTACGGTTTGGACTATGTTCAAATGGCTATTCTACGTTTGATTGGTTTTGGAAAAAAAGAAGAATTTAAGAAAGTGCTAGCAATTTTAAGAAAGAAAAAGCCTGATAGGGCAAGGATCCTATGAAATTTGTCGTGTACAGAGGTAATTTTTATGAAATCTAAAATCATGAGAAAAAGATAGAAAAGCACTTAGTCAGTTTCGGAGTATTATTTAAAACGTGGAGATGTTTTTCCTATGTTGATTAGTCAATTTATTTACGAATGAGGTATAAAGTTTTATCTAATTTTTCTTTTTATCCAATTTAAAATTAGGTGCGTACACGGCCTCAACTTTCAATAAAGTATAAAAGGTGTTTGTGTAGGCAATACCCTTACTTTTGATAAGCCAAAAGAAAGCAAAAGCCTTTGTTACCCATACATAACATCCCTATTATGATGGATAACGTGTGGCATCCCTGCCACACTCGTGTATCCAAACGTTGCTTAAATTAAACTATGTAATAGTGGCGACATAAAGGTGCTCTTATCGCTATATATTAAAAACTTAGTGGAACACTGTTTCTAAAGCTTTTAAACCCACTTTGGGATCAAGTAGACCGTTGTAAATTTCAGGGATTTCACGTTCCACCCCAAAAAATTCATAAATGGCAAGCATCGCCCCACGAACTGAATATTCCACAGTAAAGACCACGTCATCTTCAATTTCCACAAACTGTCCAAGGAAAGCAAAGTTTTGTGAGCCTTGTGGAATTACCTGTGGACGATCCCCCGGTTTACGGCAGGCGAATAGGGCAGAGGCGTATGGCATCATGGCGGTAGTAACATCAGTCGTTGCCAAAACATGATCTAAAATGTCGTCAAAACCGAGCTGTTTAATCAGTTCTGTTAGGATTTCTTGCCCCGTGGCTTCGGACATTGGTTTTTTGATGTAATCGCCTATATGGTCAATTTGGAAACCGTAGCCCCATAAGGTATATAAACCTTCAGGTAAGTCGGCAAAGTGTGGCTGTGCAGGAACCACGATGGATAAATGCCAACCCGACTCATACCAAGTCATGAGTGCGCCTGTGCCTGGTTCATTGCCTGTATAGTCAATAATACGTTTAAGTAGCACGTCATCTTTCATGGTCAGAGTGAAAGACTCCCACTTATGTTCATCGACATTGCCATAAAAAGTCATTGGACGGCCAAAGTCTGGGGCTTTTTGTGCCAGCGTTTCCCAAAGCGTCCAGCCATGATCTTCTCGATGACGAATAAGGGCAGGCACGTCATGATTACCGCCATAACGTGAGTCTGCTGTAATAGAGCCTAAAGTGAAAATAGCTAAATCATTGGCTTTCAGATTAATTTGCTCTGAGCCTTCAGGCAATTGTACATATAGGCGTGAAGCGTAGCGTTCTTGAGTTTCAGCATTGGTAATGAAGTCTGCATCTGTGACATAGTGTCCAAAACGCACATCGACGCCTTGTGCGACTAACCAACGCTGTAGGGGCAGAATCATCGAGTCATATTGGTTGTACTTGGTACGTTTCACACCCGCTAAGGTATGAATGCGTGGCAATTCTTGAATAAAACGCAAGAAATAGCGTCTTAACTCTGCTGCACTGTGCCATTTTTGAAAAGCGAAAGTCGTGCGCCACATGCGCCAGAAATTGGTTTCAAAAAAGGTTTCATCAAAAAACTCATCAATGCGGCGACTGCCAATTTTTTCTTCTTTTGAAGCTAATAGGCGCAGCATCTGTGCACGATGTAGCGTATTCAGACCAAGCTTTGCTGCATCCGCAATGACATGTTCGGCATCAATCAACCGTGCATTGGCGTGGGTTTTCACTTTTTCATTAAACTCACGACATTCTTCACGCACCGAAATGTCTGGATTTTCCAAAGATGGAATACTGGAAAATAAGTCCCATAGGCACAAATAAGTTTCATCGGTCAGCATTCGCCCACCACGTGTTACCCAAGCTTGCGCGGCATGCGGTGTATGTCCACCATCCATCGAACCACCTGAAATATCGAGTTCTTCTAAAATATGGATATTTTTGGCAGGGACTTTGGCATCACGGATTGCAAATGCAGCAGCAGCCATACCTGCGATACCACCACCAATAATCCAAAGATGGGACTGTTGCGCGTCTAATGGGGTGCGCTTCTTATTTTGCATGGTTCACCTTTAATTATGATGTTAAAAATTATGAAGTAAAAAAATTGGTTTAGAAAAACCTTAAAAATAGTATGTCTTTTTATATATGAAAAATGTATGAAATGGGAAGCAATCCCCTCATTATATTTTGTAATCAAAAATAGACGTATGATGGCTATTTTTAATACACATTTGTCTTTTTATTAAAATTGAATATGATCTAAATAATTGATGTTAATGTTTATTGTTGAGTAATTGCTCTATTGTTGTTTTCACTATGCCGTATGCTAAATTTCTTTAAAAATAGGCTTTTTATTTATCATTAAAAAATATCTTTGTACACGACAAAAAAAGATAACTCATTGAAATAATGGCATAATACTTGTTTTCTGACGACGAATATGATGACACATTTCAATGAGTTACATCTCATCTTAAACAAATATCTAAAGTGGAACAAGTCACATGCAAAATGTTTTACACTGATTATGCTTGCATTAATTGTAAAACAGACATGTAATCTTTCTTCTGCATCTAAAGCCTTACCCATCAAGTGATTACCACAATCATTTTATCGACGTATACAACGCTTCTTTGCAGATCAGTATTTCGATTATCGTCAAATTTCTCAGTTAATTTTCAATATATTTTCATTCGATAAAGTCCAATTAACTTTGGATAGAACTAATTGGAAATGGGGAAAACGAGATATTAATATCTTGATGTTAGCCATCGTCTATCGTGGAATAGCGATACCTATTGTTTGGACATTGCTCAATAAACGTGGAAATTCAGATACAAAAGAGCGTATTGCTTTGATTCAACGCTTTATCTCCATTTTTGGTAAAGATCGTATTGTGAATGTGTTTACAGACAGAGAATTTATCGGTGAGAAATGGTTTATATGGTTAATTGAAAATGACATTAACTTCTGTATACGTGTTAAAAAAACTTTATTGTGACCAATCACTTAGCCAAGAATCATAAAATTAGTGATTTATTTCATCATCTTCAAGTTGGTCAAACTGAATGTCGTAAACGACGTATTTGGGTTGGTCGAGTGAAACTGTATATTAGTGCGCTACAATTAGAAGATGGAGAGCTTTTACTTGTTGTTTCTCCTATGTTTAATGCTTCTGCTATTCGTGATTATGCATTACGCTGGGAAATCGAAACGTTATTTAGTTGTCTCAAAGGACGTGGATTCAATCTTGAAAATACTCGTTTAACAGACCCTAGACGAGTCAAGAAATTGATAGCAGTGCTAGCTATCGGTTTCTGTTGGTGCTATTTAACAGGTGAATGGCAACATGATCGGAAAAAAGCGATAAAAATAAAGAAGCATGGACGACTTTCAGTAAGTTTATTTCGCTACGGTTTGGACTATGTTCAAATGGCTATTCTACGTTTGATTGGTTTTGGAAAAAAAGAAGAATTTAAGAAAGTGCTAGCAATTTTAAGAAAGAAAAAGCCTGATAGGACAAGGATCCTATGAAATTTGTCGTGTACAGAGATCTGTGTTATAGCGTTTTAAAACATCAGACTGCCTATCAAAGAGATTATTTATTAGCCGAATAATCTCAAAACCTGATTGACTACCAAGACGGTATCTCAGGTCGCTGACTTCACATATATTAAAACTCATTCAGATTGGGTCTAAACCACATTTATTATTGATGTTTTTTCATGTGCAATTGTTGGCTGGAAAGTATCAACACGTAAGAATACAGATATGGTGCTTGATGCGCTGAGTTATGTATCGTCTTTTGAGCTTGAAGCAATGTACGATTATAAGATTAACCCGTTAGGTCAGGTGGCCTAACTTAAATAAAAAAGTCTCCGACAAACCCGGTACGGTTCAGTTTTTGCATAGACCCAAGTGTTAAATCATCATTACGATTCTTGCGTACCACACCATGGACACGTGAAAAAGTAGAAAGCTTATATTTGTACGTCTTACGCCAAAAGGCCAAACAGAAACCGTAGCCTCAGGCAACACCCCTCTCATCATAAAATTATACCAGTCAGTAAAACACTCTTAGATTAAGCATATGAATGTTGGTTATTATTGTTGATTATCACAATAAATTAGTGACCAAAAATCAAAGTACCCTACCCCACCTTAAATTACGTCACACAAAATTAAAACTCTATATAACTGTTATATATAGAGTTTATTAACATACCAATTATGTAATTTAGTGTATTTTATGTCGGTGACTCTTGCCAAGGTTGGGGTCGCGAGTTCGAGTCTCGTTTCCCGCTCCAGATTCAAAAAGCCCTGATCGAAAGATTGGGGCTTTTTTTATTGTCGTTCTCAATGACTAAATATTCTGCCTAACCCTGCTTTTTTCTCAAATTAAGAAAATTTTCTTTAAATCTTGAATCTCTAGAACTCTGGTTCGATTTATCTTTTTAGGGAACTCCTGCTAAAAGGATTGCACTTCATACAGGTTTAAGCATCTAATTCATCCAAGCAATTAATGATAAAAAACCATAAAAAAAGCCCATTTGAGGGGAAATGGGCTTTTGTAAACATCAATGTTAACGCTCTAATATGACAATCTGGTTAAATTTCATATCTATAGATTAAAATTTTTTGAGATCCCATTAGATTCCTAATAGCTGCTTACACCACGGGATTGAAATATCCCGAGTTAAGGGAGCTAAAGGCAGGGCTGGATGATTGAGATCAACCCATTGCATTTCCGCAAGTTCAGCCTGAACCTGAGGCTGACTTTTTAACTTAACCTGATACAAATAACTGACCAGCGAATGATTCAATTCGTTCGCAGCCACGGTTTCATATTTGCCAATATAAGACAGTATTTCCATCTCACAGCCTGTTTCTTCCAGAACTTCTCTAGAGAGTACCGCTTCAGGCAGTTCATTGGGTTCCAGCTTTCCACCCACATGCATAAAGAAATCGGTATCTTTTTTACGAACCAACAAAATCTGATTCTGTTCATTCAGAATGATAGCCGCAGCAATCGTAATCACTTTATTACTCATACCGATTCTACTACCTTTACGCTTTTATTCCATTTCGGTTCAGGCGCATGATAATGCTCCAAAGCATCCAAAACTTCCTCAATTGAACTTGAGGAAATCAAGGCATCGGTAAAACGTGACTGGGTAAATCCAGCCTCAGTCGTTTTCATCAGGAAATTTAGCAATTCATCATAAAATCCATGGATATTTAAAAATGCACAAGGCTTCTGATGAAGGCCCAACTGCCCCCAGGTCAACTGCTCAAAAATTTCTTCTAAAGTCCCCACCCCACCCGGCAAAGCAATAAATGCATCCGCCAGATCAGACATTTTTGTCTTACGTTCATGCATATTTTTCACCACATGCAGCTCTGTTAACAGCGGATGGGCCAATTCTGCATCGACCAGATTTTGTGGAATTACTCCAATGACTGTTCCACCAGCATGTAATGCACTATCAGCCACAACACCCATCAGTCCAGCTCGGCCGCCACCATAAACCAGCGTGATTCCCCGTTTCGCAATAGACTCACCCAAAGCTTGGGCCTGCTCTTTAAAATTTTCGCTATTCCCCATAGCTGAACCACAAAAGACTGCAATAGATTTCATTTTTTATCCCCTCATCGATCAACATATTCTAACTGCATTAAAATAAAAAAATTGTCTTAAAAACAAGCAAAATAACCATAAGCGGCTAGTTTATCGAAGCTCATGATTCAGAATAAATCCTCACTTCTACAGAAAAATACGGATAATTTTTAGTCAGACTTGTACGCATTGACTTACATCGATTCCGGTTCTTTACGGCTATCCCAGATAGTAGAATTTTCCTATGATACTTACATCAGGAACAGGAAGTTCCATATAACAATGACAATAGATAAGCACAAGGATTGTAAGGTACGACAGGAGTTATACCGAGCTAACCAATACGAAAAACCCCGGCAGGATGCCGGGGTTTTTTATTAATTTTTATTTAGTCAATCAGGCTGCCAATGACCTGAAATTTTATATTTGACTATTCTCTGAATGGTACTACTGATCTCGAATGGGTCAGACAGCAGGATTTGACAAATGCAAGCCAATCCACAAGGATAAGTGAATAAAAATAATCATGAGTAGAACAATATGTCCCATCCGCTTTCCAGCCTTGAATATCAACCTGATATTCTAGGTGAAGGTTATGAACAGGCCACTTTAGAATTCCCGCCAGATACTGAAGGTACAGTAGTTGCCACACTGATCCGCAAAAAGGCAGACCAGCCCACCCCTAAAGCTGTCCTTTATATTCACGGCTTTATTGATTATTTTTTCCAGACTGAAATGGCAGAGCGTTTTAATCAGCAAGGTTTTGATTTTTATGCACTGGATTTACGTAAATACGGCCGATCCTATCTGTCCCATCAGAAACTTTATAATGTCTATCATCTTTCAGAATATGATGCAGAAATCAGCCAGGCTCTTGAAATTATTGGACAGGAAGGCCATGACACGGTTTTACTCAGTGGCCATTCTACCGGCGGATTAATTACTACTTTGTATGCAGCACATCATCCAGATCATCCCTTAATTAAAGGCTTATGGCTCAATAGTCCTTTTTATGACTTTAATATGACGCCTTTTGAGAAAAAGTTTCTGGTGCCTAAATTGAGCCGTCTGGGAAAACGTTTTCCGGAAATGCTATTTCCTAGCCGCTTAAATCGTCATTATGTGCCTAGTCTGCATATTAGCTATCAGGGGGAATGGCATTTTGATCTGGAATGGAAAAAACCTAGCTATCACTGGGTGCGTCTGAGTTTTGTACATGCCATTCACGAAGCACAAAAAGAAATTCATCAGGGTGTACGTTTAAGTATTCCGACTTTGCTGATGCATGCCCACAAAACCACTTATCCCCTACGTTTTAATCGTAATACTCAAACCAGTGATGTGATTCTTCAGGTACGCGACATGATTGAACATGCGCAGAAAATCCAGGGCGATGTGAAACTCTGTTCGATTCAAAATGGGATACATGATCTGGTTCTTTCAGAAAAACCGGTCCGTGAGCAGGTCTATCAGCAGCTATTTCAATGGCTGGAAAATAAAGCCCTATAAGCCAGATGAATAAGATAGGTAGCAAGCTCTGCCTGTCTTATTTTTCAATAATTTTATTTATCTATTTCGATTGGATATGAAATAAAAATATCAAGCTGATCAGTAATGCTTTTTACATATTAAAATCATGTCATTATAAAAAGAAAATATTGAAATTTATAAAAATAATAAATTCCATTTTTATCCAAATGTTGCCTTTTGTAGCAAGCTTGTAAGTATTTATGCTGCGATTTTTTTCCCTCTCTATAGTAGAGCTGAGATGTTGAATCTGAGGGCTTTTGCAGAGCAGAAGTGGTTCGGCATTCATCAATAATAATCATATCAAGGAATAGAATTATGCGTTATGCAGATCCCAATACTGACGGTTCAAAAGTGCAATTTAAATCCCAATACGAAAACTTTATTGGCGGCAAATGGGTTCCACCAGTCAAAGGTGAATATTTTGATAATGTCTCCCCCGTAGATGGTAAAGCCTTTACCAAAGTTCCGCGCTCATCAGTGGAAGATATTGAACTGGCGCTGGATGCGGCTCATGCCGCCAAACAGCAATGGAATAACAGCTCCCCTACTACCCGTTCCAATATTTTATTAAAAATTGCCGATCGTCTTGAGGAAAATCTTGAGTTACTAGCAGTTGCAGAGACTTGGGATAATGGCAAGCCGATCCGAGAAACCCTGGCAGCCGATATTCCTTTAGCCATTGACCATTTTCGTTATTTCGCTGGCTGTATTCGTGCCCAAGAAGGTGGCATTTCAGAAATTGATGAAGACACCATCGCCTACCATTTTCATGAGCCATTGGGCGTTGTGGGTCAGATTATCCCGTGGAACTTCCCGATTCTGATGGCGGCTTGGAAACTGGCCCCAGCTCTCGCAGCCGGAAACTGTATTGTGCTGAAACCTGCTGAACAGACACCGGTGAGTATTTTGGTGCTGGTTGAACTGATTCAGGACCTGTTACCTGAAGGGGTGTTAAATATCGTGAATGGCTACGGCGTTGAAGTCGGCCGTCCACTGGCGACTAATCCACGCATTGCCAAGATTGCCTTTACCGGTTCTACCGCTGTGGGTCAGCTGATCATGCAATATGCCACCGAGAATATTATTCCAGTGACGCTGGAACTTGGAGGTAAATCTCCGAACCTGTTCTTTGCTGACATCATGGATCAGAAAGATGATTTCCTGGAAAAAGCTCTGGAAGGCTTTACCATGTTTGCTTTAAACCAGGGTGAAATCTGTACCTGCCCTTCACGTGCGCTGGTTCAGGAAAGTATTGCCGACCAATTCCTGGAACTTGCAGTAGAGCGAGTGAAAAAGATCAAGACTGGTCATCCCCTGGATACCGAGACCATGATCGGGGCTCAGGCTTCACAGGAACAGCAGGACAAGATTCTCGGCTGTATTGCAACAGGTCGTGAAGAAGGTGCGGAAATCTTGTTAGGCGGCAATGAGCGTCAGGAAGTAGGACAAGGTTTTTATATCGAGCCAACAATTTTTAAAGGTTCCAATGACATGCGAACCTTTCAGGAGGAAATTTTTGGACCGGTATTGGCAGTGACCACGTTCAAAGACTTTGATGAAGCCATCAAGATTGCCAATGATACCATTTATGGACTCGGTGCCGGTGTCTGGTCACGTTCAGCACATACCTCTTACCGCGCTGGTCGTGCGATTCAGGCCGGTCGGGTCTGGACCAACTGCTATCACATCTACCCGGCTCATGCAGCCTTTGGGGGATATAAAAAATCCGGGATTGGCCGTGAAAACCATCGCATGATGCTGGATCATTATCAGCAAACCAAAAACCTGTTAGTGAGTTATTCAACCAAACCAGCAGGTTTCTTCTAAACTGATCTGAACTCAGGTGGACTTCGGTCCACCTGATTCATTCATTATTTCAAACAGAACTTTAAACTGATTGGTAAAAAATTCATAAAAGGAAGAATGGGGGGAGGCATACGTATTTTTAGGGGCTGTATTAAACCAATAAATAAAACTGCATAAAAAATAAGAGATTATTTATAGTTATGTTGATTTTAAATAAGTTTGTCATTTTTTATGCTTTCTGACCGTTTAAAAATCCAGCATAAAGCCTGTGCTTTCATTTAAAGTCGACTTTTCATGCTACGCAAGACTGTGTATAACAATGAACCCCTGAGGGAAAGCAATAAGCATAGGCAAAATTGCTTAAAAAGCGTTAGACTATGCAGTAATAATGTCATGATTCGGTCTGGTATAGATCACAAAAGAAGGTGAAGGTTGATGCCGCTCAATACAGTTGAAGAGCTTGTAGCAGATATCCGTGCAGGAAAAATGGTTATCCTGATGGATGACGAAGACCGTGAGAATGAAGGCGATCTGGTGATTGCTGCGACCCACGTGCGTCCTGAAGACATCAACTTTATGATCACCCATGCGCGTGGTCTGGTTTGCCTGACTTTAAGCAAAGAACGTTGCCAGCAGTTAAATCTACCCTTGATGGTGGATGCCAACGGCGCTCAGCACGGAACCAACTTCACCCTTTCAATTGAAGCAGCCAACGGCATTACTACTGGTATTTCTGCAGCTGAACGTGCGCATACCATTCAAACTGCGGTGGCTGCACATGCCAAACCAAGTGACATCGTACAACCTGGTCATATCTTCCCATTGATGGCACAGCCAGGTGGCGTATTACACCGTGCTGGTCATACCGAAGCCGGTTGTGACTTGTCTCGTCTTGCGGGTCTTGAGCCAGCTTCTGTGATCTGCGAGATCATTAAAGAAGACGGCACCATGGCACGTCGTCCAGATCTAGAAATCTTTGCGGAAAAGCATGGTCTGAAAATTGGTACCATTGCTGATCTGATCCATTACCGTATGACCAATGAACAAACGGTTGAGCGTATCGATCAGCAAAGTATTGATACTGAATACGGCAGCTTTGACCTGTACCGCTATCGTGAACTGGGTAATCCGGATATCCATCTGGCCTTGGTCAAAGGTGAGCCTAAAGAGGGCGTGACCACAGTGCGTGTACATGGTTTTAACCCGACCCGCGACTTGCTCAAACTGAAAAAACAGGATGGCGAGCCAGCCTGGAACCTGGATCGTGCCTTAAAAGAAATTTCAAACAGTGATCGTGGTGTTCTGGTCTGGATTGGCCAGCGCCATTTACAGGACTTAGGCCCTGCCTTAGATGCACTTACAGCACCAAAAAATGTAAAATCCAATGCTGCCCTGTCTCATCAGTATCAGACCATTGGTGTCGGCGCACAAATTTTACGTGACCTCGGCGTGGAAAAAATGAAGCTGCTTAGCTCTCCATTACGTTTCAATGCCCTGTCCGGCTTTAACTTAGAAGTGGTGGAATACATCACCGCACAACAAACATCAGAGAAATAATCGAGGTTCCTATGGCAGTTCGCCGTATTGAAGGTATGTTGCATCTCGCGAACGAAGACCGTTATGCGATTTTAGTTGGTCGTTTTAATAGCTTTGTTGTTGAACATCTGTTAGAAGGTGCCATTGATACATTGAAACGCCATGGCGTATCAGAGGATAATATCACTGTTGTTCATGCACCTGGTGCTTGGGAACTTCCTGTAGTTGCGAAAAAACTGGCAGCTTCAGATCGTTTCGATGCCATCATCGCGCTGGGCGCTGTGATTCGTGGCAGCACGCCTCACTTCGATTTTGTAGCTGGTGAATGTGCCAAAGGTTTGGGCGTAGTTGGCTTGGACACTGGCTTACCAGTGATTAATGGTGTATTGACTACGGATAGTATCGAACAGGCGATTGAACGCTCGGGTACAAAAGCAGGTAATAAAGGTAGTGAAGCTGCCTTGACTGCTATTGAAATGGTTAACTTGTTAAAGGCTATTTAACGCTATGTCGCAAACACTTCAAGCAACTTATGCAGCAAAACGTAAAGCACGTCGCTTTGCTGTACAAGGAATTTATGAATGGCAGATGAGCCACAATCCGGTGCATGAGATTGAAGCACGTACTCGTGTAGACAATGCCATGCACAAAGTGGATCTCAGCTATTATCATGAATTGTTGACTCAAGTGGTTGCCAATCATGAAGCATTGGATGCTTTGCTTATCCCTGTGCTGGATCGTGAACTTTCTGCACTTGATGGTGTAGAACTCGCTACACTTCGCCTAGGCGCCTATGAACTCAAAGAACATCTTGAGATTCCATACCGCGTGGTTCTGGATGAAGCAATTGAGTTAGCTAAACACTTTGGCGGTGCAGACAGCCATAAATACATCAATGGTGTATTGGACCGTTTAGCAACAACTTTACGTGCAGCAGAAAAACAGCAAGCCAACTAATCTAGTCGAATTGTTGTATGGCTGAGTTTTCGATTATCGATACCTATTTTAATCGTCAGAATAAAAATTCTGTCGATTTAGGCGTTGGCGATGACTCAGCCTTGCTCACCCCTCCTCTACAGCAACAACTGGTCATCTGTGCCGACACCCTCGTTGCTGGACGTCATTTTCCTTTAGACACCGATCCTCATGCGATTGGCTGGAAATCTGTCGCTGTTAATCTTTCTGATATTGCAGCCATGGGCGCGACCCCGCATAGTATTTTACTCGCCTTGAGCCTACCCCAAATTGATCATGACTGGTTAAAAGCCTTTAGTCAGGGTCTCTATGATTGTTGCGATCAATTTGGTGTGAGCTTAATTGGTGGTGATACCACCCAAAGTCCTCATTTGACCTTATCTGTGACTGCCCTGGGCTGGGTAGAGATTGGTAAAGCTGTACCCCGTTCAGGTGCCAAGCCTGGTGATCTGATTTGTGTATCCGGTACAGTGGGTGATGCTGCTTTTGCTTTAAATCATCTTGGTCATCCATTACAGAAACGTTTGGATTATCCAACCCCACGCTGTCAGTTGGGTACTGCCTTAAAAGGCCTAGCCAACAGTATGATTGATGTCTCGGATGGCCTCGCACAGGATCTGGGACATATTCTCAAAGCTTCTCAGGTAGGAGCGACTTTAGGACTTGAAAAATTGCCGATCAGTCCGGCCCTGCAGGCATTAAATGATGAACAGCGTTGGCAATACGCACTCGCGGGTGGTGATGACTACGAGTTATGCTTTACAATAAACCCGCAAAATTATGAAAAATTATTGCAAAAACAGCTGGATGTTTCGATTAGTATAATTGGCTCCATTCAGCAGCAACACGGTTTAACTTTTGAAAAAGATGGCGTAGATCATTCACTTCAATTTAACGGATATCAACATTTTGCATAAATCTGCGATCAATTTTAAAAGCATGTCATGGACCAACCGGCTCATTGTCTTTAGTGGGGTAGGATTTGGTTCTGGTCTGGCGCCTAAAGCGCCCGGAACTTTTGGTTCAGCTTTTGCACTTTTATTTGTACCCATCTGGCTCTACTTAGGTTTTGTAAATAGTCTTTTTGCCATTGTCATCATGTCCCTGGTTGGCATATATATCTGTGGCCAAACTGCCAAAGTCATGGGTGTACATGATGATGGACGCATTGTCTGGGATGAGTTTGCAGGACAATCCATCACCTTTTTACCACTGATCTATTTAGCCCAGATGAACTGGTTATGGCTACTCATTGGTTTTGCCCTGTTCCGTTTATTTGATGTCTGGAAACCCTGGCCGATTCGGGTCATTGACCGTCAGGTTGGTGGTGGTTTTGGCATCATGCTGGATGACATTATCGCTGGTCTCTGGGCAGCACTTTGTATTTGGATTTATTTTTACTTTACGATGGCTTAAGCCATATCTAGGATTAGAACATGTCTACGACTGTGATTATTCTTGCTGCAGGTAAAGGAACCCGTATGCGTTCCAACTTACCGAAAGTATTACAACCGCTTGCAGGACGACCTTTACTCGGCCATGTGGTCGACACAGCAAAAAAACTCAATGCAGACAATATTATTACCATTTATGGTCATGGCGGTGAGCAGGTTCAGTCCGCATTTGCAGACCAGGATATCCAGTGGGTAGAACAGGCCGAACAGCTTGGTACCGGTCATGCCGTACAAATGACACTACCTGTTTTGCCTAAAGATGGTATTTCACTAATCCTGTCGGGTGATGTCCCTTGTATTAGCCAGCAGACGCTTCAGAATCTGCTCGATGCTACTCAAGAGCAAGGCATTGGCCTAGTAACATTAACGCTTGCAGATGCCAGTGGTTATGGTCGTATTGTACGTAAAGATGGTCAGATTCAAGCCATTGTTGAACATAAAGATGCTTCTGAAGAACAGCGCCAAATTAAAGAAATTAATACCGGTATTTATGCGGTCAGCAATACCAAGTTACATGAATGGCTACCAAAATTGTCTAATGATAATGCCCAAGGTGAATATTACCTGACTGATATCGTGGCAATGGCACTAGCAGATGGTATGAGTGTTGCATCTGTAGAACCTGAGCTAGCTTTTGAAGTGGAAGGCGTTAATGACCGTGTGCAACTGGCTGCTTTAGAGCGTCAGTTCCAAGCTTATCAAGCTAAACAGCTGATGCAGCAAGGTGTACATCTGATTGACCCAAGCCGTTTTGACTTACGTGGTCAACTCACTGTTGGTAAAGATGTGCGGATCGATATCAATGTCATTATCGAAGGTGAGTGCGAACTCGGTGATAATGTTGAAATTGGTACAGGCTGCGTAATTAAAAATACCAAGATTGCTGCAGGTACTAAAGTTCAGCCATATAGCATCTTTGATCAGGCAATTGTGGGTGAAGAAGCACAGATTGGTCCATTTGCACGCTTGCGTCCAGGGGCAAAACTGGCAGCTGAAGTCCATATTGGTAACTTTGTTGAAGTGAAAAATTCTAGTATTGGTCTAGGTTCCAAAGCGAATCACTTCACTTACTTAGGTGATGCTGAAGTTGGTAGCGGTTCCAATATTGGTGCAGGGACGATTACCTGCAACTATGACGGTGCCAACAAATTTAAGACCATCATTGGGGATCATGCTTTTATTGGTTCTAACAGCTCTCTGGTTGCACCGGTCCAGATCGGTAATGGCGCGACAGTGGGAGCGGGTTCAACGATTACCCGTGATGTGGCAGAGAACAGTTTAGCGGTAGAACGTTCTAAGCAATTTGCCAAAGAAAACTATCAGCGTCCGCAAAAAATCAAGAAATAAGAGGAAGTTAGTATGTGTGGTATCGTCGGTGGCATCGCGGAACGTAATATCAGCAATATCTTAATTGAAGGCCTAAAACGTCTTGAATACCGTGGCTATGACTCTGCGGGTCTGGCCTTAATCAATAATAGCCAGGTGCTACGTGAGCGCCGTGTGGGTAAAGTCGCGAATCTTGAGCAAGCTGTGAATGAATCACAGATTAATGGTTCATTAGGCATTGCGCATACACGCTGGGCAACTCATGGTAAACCGACTGAAAACAATGCTCATCCCCATATTTCGGGTAATGTTGCTGTGGTTCATAACGGGATTATTGAAAACTACCAGGAGCTGAAAGATGATCTTGAAGCTTTAGGCTATGTATTCACTTCACAAACTGATACTGAAGTGGTTGCCCATCTGGTCAACGATGCACTGAAATCTACCCCTAGCCTGCTTGAAGCAGTACGTCAGGTCGTACCACAGCTGAAAGGTGCTTATGCGCTCGGGATCGTACATACAGATCATCCAGATGAACTGATTACCGTACGTGAAGGTTCACCACTGGTCATCGGTGTCGGTATTGGCGAGAACTTTATCAGTTCTGACCAATTGGCTTTATTACCAATCACGAATCGCTTTATCTATCTTGAAGAAGGTGATATTGCACGTCTGACCCGTACTACCATTGAAGTATTTGTGGATGGTCAACTGGTAGATCGCCCAGTCAAAGAACTGGATGCCACCGTGAGCAATGCTTCTAAGGGTGAATATAAGCACTACATGCTCAAAGAAATCTATGAGCAACCTGAAGCCCTAAAACAGACTATTTCACAAGCCTTGAATGACAATACCTTGCGTGAAGATTTTCTGGTAAATGCTGAACAGGATTTTTCAACAATCCAGCAAATCCAGATTATTGCCTGTGGTACCAGTTACCATGCCGGCATGATTGCCAAATACTGGTTTGAACAGCTGATTGATCTGCCTTGTCAGGTCGAGATTGCCAGTGAATTCCGCTACCGTACGCCAGTGATTGTCAATAATACACTCTATGTGTGTATTTCTCAGTCAGGTGAAACAGCCGATACCTTAGCTGCTCTGCGTGATACCCAAAAACGTGCTACATCAAAAGGTGTAAATATTACGACGATGACGATTTGTAATGTTGCAACTTCTTCAATGGTACGTGAAACAGATTACAGCCTGCTGACTTTAGCGGGTCCTGAAATTGGTGTGGCTTCGACCAAAGCCTTTACCACCCAGCTCGCAGCTTTGATGTTACTGGTACTGAAAATCGGTACAGTGAAAAATGCCATTTCAGCTGAACAGATGACTGAGATCACGACTGGACTATGGCATATGCCTAAGGTACTGCTAGATACTTTAAGTCATGATGATGAAATTCTGCGTCTCTCTGAACTCTTTGTAGAGAAACAGCATTGTCTGTTCCTAGGCCGTGGTACACACTTCCCGATCGCACTGGAAGGTGCACTAAAGTTGAAAGAAATTTCTTATATTCATGCAGAAGGTTATGCGGCGGGTGAGCTGAAGCACGGTCCATTGGCTTTAGTAGATAATGATATGCCAGTAGTAATTCTGGCACCGCAAGATGACATGCTGGATAAACTGAAATCCAATATGGAAGAAGTTCAGGCACGTGGTGGTGAATTATTTGTCTTCGCTGATGAAAATAGTGGCATTAAAGCCAAAGAGCGCCAGCATGTCGTGCATATTCCTGAAGTAAACGCTGTTTTAGCGCCAATTGTTTATTGTATTCCAGTACAGCTACTGTCTTACCATGTGGCAGTCCTGCGTGGTACTGATGTTGACCAGCCACGTAATCTGGCAAAATCAGTAACAGTTGAATAATTCATAAAATTAACCTGTTATATGTGTGTTCGTATAATTAAGTTTGTACCAAATAATTAAGTTTAGATTTAATTATTTAAGTTTGGATATTAATGAAGTAAACGAATAACCCCCCACCCTGTAGAACCAGTGATTCTTCACCAAGTCTACAGGGTTTTTAATATAATTAAATTCAAATTAGAGTCAAACCAGAAATATAAAATTATTACTAATATATTCAATTAGATAGATATATAAAAATCTCACCCTAGATTCAAAAAGCATTCCTTTTTGACCTCACCTTGAAAAAATTTCATTTTTATTTAAAGTATGCTTCGCCTTTCTGCGCAAGAATTCGCATTTTAAATGCGGAAGAATATTATGCAAACTTAATTTCATCTAGAATTAAAGATAGTAAATATTAATACAAACTTAATTTTAAAAATAAAAAACAATGAATAAGATATATCAACAACTTAAGATAAAAAATAAAACAAACTTAATTAAATTACCATAATTAGACGCAGTATTTGGTCATAAAGCAAAATAAGGGATAAGGAACTATGTGCAAACTCTGAATAAGTCTATTAGCTATTCCTGTTACTAGCAGCCCACCTTATTTAAAATGAGGTATTTCATTCACTGGATATATTAATGTTAATGGATTTGATGTTAATGAGATAAAGCCAAACCGCTGATAAAACTCCATAGCTTTTTGATCCTTAGCATGTATTACAACAAAATTTACGCCAATAATTTGAGCAACTTTTGAAACTTGTTTAAGAGCATGTGCTAAAAGTACTTTTCCAACTCCTTGCCCCTGTGCTGCTTGATCAACGGCAAAGCGACCCACAACCACACAAGGTAAGGGATAACGAGGTAATCGTTTAGTGAGAACAGCATCAACCCCATCAAATCCTATAGAGGTACTTGATAGACAATAAAATCCCCTCACCTGTGCATCATCAATAGCAACATAGGTTTTACTTGTTCCTGATTTCTGATGTTGGGATGCGTATTGTTTTATGAACTTATTTAAATCATCTTGCCCACAATTAAATGATTTTTTCTGATGATGGGCTTGTAAAACCTCAATTTTCATCCAATAAACTCATTAAATTTTTCATCTCTTCATTTGCAGGGCGTGGATTTTCAAGCAAATTCATTAACATATCACGATCAGCATTATTTACTTTTAACTCGTGATTAGATTTAAGTAATTCTTTTGCTCGTTCAAATGAGGATTGGATCATAAAGGAACTCACACTAAGACCCAATAAATTCGCAGCTTGCTCAATTACATTCTTTGCATCTACGGTTGAACGAACATTGATTCGTTCTGTTGCTAAGTTAGCCATATTTTCCACCAATTTGTACATCATAATGATGTACAAATTATAGCAGATTAAGGTAGTACTTTAAGATCCAAATTTACATATTTTGTTCTAAAATATTTGGAATAGAAAATAAGCATTTTACTATGAACCAGAATGAATGGTCGGGTTTGAGTCTGAATATGCAATTGGTTTACATAAGAATATGCAACGATGTTTACTAAGATGTAATTTGAATACTTTTGCCTATCATCAACGTTTTTTTAAACTCATTAATTGAGTATTAAAATACCATATTAATTATTAAGTTGCTGAATTAAATAAATAATTAAATAAAAATTATAAAATTTTGTTTGTATATAAATATATTTAAGTTTGTATGTTTTTGCTAAATACAAAATTAACCCGCTTCAGATATGATTAATTATCCACCAAAACCCACAGGTCTTCTGTATGGCAAAAATTATAAAAAACTATGAAGAACTAGTAACAGAAGGGTATGGCCAGGGCCATGGACGCGATTATAAACCTTGTAAAACTGTTCAAAACTTCAGTTCAATTGGTCGCTCTCACAGAGTACAAGGCCGTGTCAGTAAACGTCTTCATCACTTATTTTCTGATCTAGAGCTATCTACCTTTTTACTGCTTGACTGGAATCAGAACGTTACAGATATTCGCGAGCATTATCCTTTGGATATCTATGATCTTAACTCCATCTGTTCTCGTTTCCGAATGAAAAAAGTGTCGATTGACTATATACCTTTTACCCTATCTTCAGATTTTTTAGTTGATTTTGGTAAGTTTTCTATAGCCCTTGACACTCTTTACAGCAAAGATCTGAATAAAGCTCATGTTATTGAGTCATTAGAAATTAAACGTCGCTACTGGGAAGAAGAGCACAATACGCCGTTCAAGTTGATTACTGAAAAAGACATTCCTGCTACGGTACTAGAGAACATTAAATGGTTGTATGTAGAAAAAAATGACCTTGAAATAACAAATCACATGATCGATCTAGCAGTTTATTTTATGGAAGAAATTAGCCAGTACCCTCAAAGCTCATTAATCCAATTTTGTAAGCATTTTGACCAAACTCAAAAAATGGGTATCGGAGCGACGCTCGCATTGTTTAGAAAATTATTTGCACTGCGAATACTTCAATTTAATCTAGAAATTTCGTACTTGGAGCTTAAACTCTCTGATATTCATGCAAGTAATTTGCTCCAGAATGAGAATACAGTCCATGCAACTAATTAATTCAGTTTACATCTTGAATTCAACACAATACCGAATACTCAAATTCTTACCGCAGTATACGGTATGGATTGCGATTGATAATAAAAATGCTTTTCCTGAACTCATTTTGTCTAAGGAACTTCAAACTCTCTCAGATGATCAAAGCCTGATACCAGCGCAAGATCCTTATGAATACTTAAAACGATTAAACTTGAGTGAAGATTCTATTCAACTCAAAAAAAGAGATGAAAACTTTTTAATTATTCAAGATTTAATTAATGATGAACAAGTTCTTATCAATGCAAAAATCAGGACTGCAAAAATTAAAACTCTACATCTAGAGAAAGAAGTATCAATTAATAAAATTCTACGACTCCTAAGACGCTACTGGCAGCGTGGTCAAACGATAAATGCTTTGGTACCGGACTATGAAAACTCAGGTGGAAAAGGCCAAAAAAGAACGATAGGTGATAAAAAAATTGGCAGACCACGCATCTATGAATCAAATGAAGGTAAGAATGTTACTGAACAGGTTGAATTATATTTTAAGAAAGCCATCGAAGAGTATTTAGTTCCTGTCAAAAAACAATCCATTAACGAAACTTATCTTCGGTTTAAAAATTTATTTTCCAAGCACTTTCATCAAGTGCAAGCTGGAGATATTCCAACGTATGCTCAATTCTACTACTTTTATAATACGCGATATAGAAATAAGAACAATTCCAAGGAAATTCTGAAGAATCAGAAAACCCTGAAAGATCACAAACCTCTGACTTCAACAGCGACCAAGCAAGCAAATGGTCCTGGTGCACGTTATGAGATAGATTCAACAGTCGCTGACATCTATCTAGTATCATCACGAGATCCATCACAGATTATTGGCCGACCTACCGTATATATTGTTATCGATGTATTCAGCAGGATGATTACTGGACTTTATGTCGGTATGGAAAACAGTTCATTTAACACAGCTATACAATGCCTCAGCGTTGCAATCCAAGATAAAGTGACATTCTGTCAGAGTTATGGCTTGCAAATACAACCAGAAGACTGGCCTATTTATGGTTTACCTGGTGCCATACTTGCAGACCGCGGTGAACTAATTGGCTATCAAATTGAACTTCTTGAAAAAAACTTTTCTGTTCGTATTGAAAATGCGCCACCGTATCGAAGCGATGCCAAAGGTATTGTGGAGAGGGCTTTTGGAATCATTCAGTCACGCTTTAAATCCTACGAGAATATTGGTGTTGTTTCTGGATTCAAGGAAAAAAAGAAAGGCGGACATGATTATCGACTAGAAGCTTGTCTAACTCTGGAAGAGTTCAGAAAAATCATCTTAAGCTGCGTCTTGTTACGCAATAATTTTGATATTTTGACGAAATACGATCGTAGTGCCGATATGCCGACTGACCTGCCTTCTACCCCCCTTAAGCTCTGGCAGTGGGGTCTACAGCACCGTACTGGGATGTTGAGACAAGTGGATAACAAATCACTATATGTTGGCTTGCTACCTAGGATCGATGCATCCTTAAGTGATAAAGGACTTAAAGTCAAAGGATTAGTCTATCAATGTTTGGAAATGCATCAACAAGGCTGGTTTATTCGTAACACGACCAAATCCCGCCCGAAAAAGTTGCGGATTGGTTTTGACCCATACTCAGTAAATACCATTTATGTTTTCTTTGATGAAAATAAATTGGAATACTGGGAAGCCCACTTAAGTGATGCCTCACGTCAATATCAGCATCTGACCTGGTGGGAAGCTGAACAAATTCAAAAAGCGATCAAAACTGTTGAAAAACAGCATTCGCAACTAAAGTCTGTAGCCATCAGTGAATTGCAGGATTTTACTGACAAAATCATTCATGCAGCACAGAGTCGGCAGGCTCAAGTAGGAGTACACCAACTTTCTAAAGCACAACGTACTCGGGATATCCGTCAGAATAAACAAGAAGCTATCCAAGTGGAACGTGCGGAACATCTCCAGAACAGACCCAGCAATTCTATCCAGACTATCAATCCCAACCAAGACAATTCTCAAATATCCCAATCTGACAGCAGCAATCTGGATTTAACCAGTCAACCAGACTTAATGAGACAATTATTTGAAGAGGACGATGAAGAATGAATAATAATGAAATAGTAGTTAATACATCGATACAAGACATCTATGGGGATAATCCTCTCATTACTCAATTACCGCCTATCCTTGATACAAAGTCAGTCATTAAACACCTACGGGGAAAACTGAAATTTATTCCAGAACAACGTTTCTTACCCCAACCAGAAAGAATCCATCTGATTGCTCAGCTGCCTCATGATTTTTTTCAACCACTGACCAAACATCTATCACTGGAACAAAAAATTTCTATCATGATCCGGCAAGGTTATGTGAGTAGAAACATCAATAATGGTGATAGACAAAGGCATTTACACGCCGCTTTTCAACAACTTGAACCATCAAATGAAAGTTCTTACCGATATGCACCTCCAGAATCAACTGCGACCAGCATGTCAATTATAGGATGCTCAGGAAGCGGCAAAACAACGACGATGAACAAGATTTTGCGTTATTACCCGCAAGTGATTGAGCATAAAGAGCTAGGATTAAAACAAATTGTTTTCCTTAAAATTGATTGCCCGCATGACAGCTCTTTAAAAAACTTATGTTCAAACTTTTTTAGAGCAGTAGATTTAGCATTAGGAGATACTAACTTTGAGCATCGTTTCACCAGAAGCCGCTTAAATGTGAATGCAATGCTGCAACAGATGAAAATTATCGCAAATAATTATTCTATTGGACTTCTGATCATTGATGAAATCCAGCATTTGAATACAAAAAAATCTGGCGGGGCTGAGATCATTCTTAATTTCTTTGTCACGCTGGTGAATGTGGCATCGATCCCTATCGTGATGATTGGGACACCTAAAGCGAATGAAATCCTGCAAGAAGACTTAAGGTCAGCTAGACGCAGTGCAGGATTAGGCTCTTTAATCTGGGAACCTATGCGAAATGAAGCGCCTATTCCCGATCCTGGCGACCCTGATCAAATGATCATTTCTGAATGGTATGCCTTTACCAACAAGCTGTGGCAATATCAATGGATTCAACAACCAGCTGAACTGACCGATGAATTAAGAAACACTTGGTATTATTATACGCAGGGCATTCCAGATTTAGTGGTTAAGCTGTTCTGTCTGGTACAAATTCACGCCATCACCATCGGCCTGGAAAAAATCACCTCAGAATTATTTAAAAAGGTCTATGAAGAACAATTACAGCCAGTCCACGACATTTTAGATGCACTGCGTTCAGGCAATCCCGCACGTATTGCACGGTATTCTGACCTAACCATCCCTCAAGTTCAAATTGAAGAATATGTTGAAAAACAACGTTTTAAATCTGAATTAAAAATGGAAAAACAGCATAAAGATTTAGGACCGCATTATTCTACCCTCATTGGTATGCTGACAGCCTTTGGTCACCCGGCTGCTACAATAGATCTGCATGTCACTTCTGCATTAAAAAAATATCCAAACGAGAACTTACAGGTACTACTCCAGCATATTCTGGAAGTATTAGACGGCTCTGTAGCAAAAGATAAATTGGACCAGCCTCAGACCACAACTTCGGTAAGAAAACCAAGAACATCACGCAAAGTCATGAAAGCAGAAGAATGGAAGAGCACTGAAGCCAATGACTTACGGAATTTTTTCAGTCAAGCACAAGAACAGGAAGTAGATGTTTATGAATTATTAAAATCATCTCACTATTTGTTTGATCCTACCTGTCCGGTTTTGCATTAAGTAAAAAATAGAGAGTAGGGGTATTATGATTTCAAATTTTCCAACACCATATCCAGATGAGTTAATTTACAGTGTGATTGCACGTTATGCCATTCACAATGGAATTTTAAGTCCCAAATACCTTACTGAAGAATTATTCAAAAATAGGAACCTAACTCCGACTTACGATTTACCTTCGCATATAGATACTTTGGCCAGTTATTTACCAGACCAATATAATGCGCTTACTTTGATCAGCCAGCACACTCTATTACCCATTTATCTACCATTTCAGACTGATACAGTAATGCATTATGCAGTGGAGGCATTACGGAGTGAGAAACACTATCCCTTGCATACTAAATTAGGGAAAAATGCATCGCTGATCAAAGCAGTGAGTTTTTTTCGATTTTGCCCGCATTGCTGGCAAGAACAGATCGAGCAATATGGTGAAGTTTACTGGAAACGCAGCTGGCAGATTACAGGATATGAATATTGTACAAAACATAAGTCTGCCCTTTTTATAAGCTCGATCCCATGTAATGGACTAGACCGAAAATTTTATGCTGCTCATTTAAATGCTCTTCAGCATTCTTCACAACTTATAATTAATGCACATGACTTAGATCGCCATATCGAACTTGCAGAATTAATCGAAGAATTACTCAGTCATTCCCCCCACATTAGTGTGCGAAATTTTCCGATGTTATCGAATGCCTATTTCAATCTCTTAAAAGACAGTGATTTACTGTTAGGTCACAAAAATATCAACTATGAAAAAGTTCGTCAGCTTGTCGTCGATTATTGGGGTGAAAGTTTTCTTCAATACTATCACTTAGGTGATCTACTATCTGAGAACTGCTGGCTCAAGAATATATGCAGAAAACATCGTAAAGCATTTTCTTATCTTGAACATTTCATAGTATTAAAAGCTCTTGTTCCAGAGCGAAAACCGATTGATATATATGAGCAATATATTCGCCAAGCATCAATCGAACTAACCGACTTGGATCAAGCGGACGAAGCTCCACCTATATGGGTTAATAATAAAGTAGATAAGATTTTATCTGAAGATCAAAAACAATGGACAAAATTAATTCAGAAAAATTCTGCTAAGCAGGCGCGTCAGTGTGACCCGGCACTTTATGCTCGTTTATATCGCAATCATAAGGACTGGCTATTACTGACAAATCAATCTGCTGTGATATTGCCTTCTGCTATTACCAAGACCCGTGTAGATTGGAAAAAGAGAGATCGACAGTTTATTAAACAACTCATCAAAATCCGGGATCAATTATTAGAAGATCTCGACTCCCCACAATGGACAAAAAAGTTTTTTATTAAGCTGCTTGGTTCGGTGAGTATGATTGAAAAAAACTGGCAGTTTCTCCCATTTACAGCCGCCTTTCTAGATCGTTACGCCGAGTCTGTAGGTTGTTATCAAATACGACGTCTTACGCGAACATTTATTCGTCAACGCACTGAAAATCAGTTCTGTCCACCGAGTGTCTTTCTTCGACTATCCGGATTAAGCCCTGAACGCTTAACGCCAGAAGCTCGTAGATTTTTTAATCATATTGAGAGAGAAATAAAACAATGAGCGATTGCCTAATCGACGATTTACCGAAGAATTTGATTTATTACGTTGCAACAGAAATTAGTCGACGTGGCCAAACTCGATTCGATATTAATACTCACTTGTCTAATCCGAATATTAAACGTCATATTCAGCTTAAATTGCCAATTGAGAGTATTCTTATGTTTGACTACCAGGCTCCAATTGTGAATCCAGAGCCAAATATCAAATCTAAATCCAAGCCAAAGAAATTATTTTCTCATCAACTTGAAAGTGTAAATTTCACAGCATTCAAAACTATCACTCTATCTGAGGATGAGCTTCCAAAAATGCATCGAGGTCGGATCTGTTTTGAGTTTGATTACTACTCAAAAGTATTAAATAAAAATATTATTATTCAAATACCGAAACTCACTCTTGCTCGAGATCTATTCTTTTCACATCCTTATCTTTTACGTGCAGCACTTTTTGCGGAAAACTATTCAACAGATATTGTAGTCGATATGGATGATGAAAAAGCTATCCATATCACTATCGCAAAAAACAAAAAAATTTTGAACGCAGATATCTCTGATCCTCATTTTTTAAAGAAGTTCGCTTTAATTTTATTACAACCCGACTTAAATAAGGCTTTCCTTAGTATTTATCAGAAAACAATTCTGGATCAAAAAGGCGCTAAATTTTTTAATTTTGACATGGAAGCTCCTGATATCAAAAATATAGATTTAACAGTGGGTGGAATTTTTGATAAAGAAAAAGGCATTTACAGAATTGAACGTATCTTTTCTTTCAGAAATCTTGATACAACTATCAACCGCCCTATTCACTTTCATTTCACATCAAAAAAAATAATACAGCAGGTCAAAAATGCTGAAGATCAAAATTCAAAAAAAACAAAACCAACGAATCCGCCCATAAAGAAACTTCATCAAAATGCGGATGCAGATATCGATCAACCGTTGGTTAAGCTAAGAAACCTACCTGGAGAAATTTATACAATAGAAGACTTAAAAATTTCATTAGAGACCCCCCCTACTGAAAGTACAGTCCGAAAAAGACAAAAGCAAATGGATAAAAATCCAAATCAAGAAGAAGGATTCGCTGGTGGCGAAGGAGATATAGAAGGTACGCTGCCAGGATGCACAACAGAATCAGAAATTCCCTTAGAAAGTGTCACTCATCAAGATTTAATTAAACTTCTGGATCAAATTAAGAAAAAAGGATACGAAGTTCAAGAAATTAGGAATGCTCCTTTTAACCAATATAAGCCTTACAGAGGGCACAAGTTTTCCAATAGCACGCAATCACGATATTTTTATGTCTATTATGTATATAAAAAGACGACTAAACATACAAAAGATAATGAACAATTTTATCTATGTGAAATTGATAACTCAGATGGTAAAAAGAACATATCTACATTATTACTCCGATATGAAAAAAACACTAAATTATTAATCGGGACAGATTTGAACAAATTAAACAACTCCATACTTTCTCAATCACTCAGTTGGCCTAAAAAATTTCTCTCTGAAATAAGAGGTATTACTGCCTTTACGACAATCAATCATCCTTCAAAAAAGCAACAGGTTGAAGAGGTAAATTATTACGCCGATTGGGCTGAAAGAATTTTACAAAAGGTACAATTGCTGTAAATTGGGGTGGTGAAAATGAATGCTAGTCAATTTACACCGCTATATAACTCTAATGAATATAAGAGAATCTTTGATGAAAGAGTTCTCAACGTTAAATTGAAAAAACTTCTTTAACTTCAGCTCCCTAAACTCATTAGTTTTAACATTCGTACAGGAGATCATAAAGTTAAATAGCAACTTCACTGACAGGAGCTATTTTCGATCTATAATGATATTTTTCTCCACTGTTCAGGAATGATTTCGAGAATTTAAATGACAAAACTCACCTGTTTTAAAGCCTACGATATTCGTGGCAAGCTTGGTACAGAACTCAATGAAGACATTGCATACAAAGTGGGGCGTGCTTATGGACAAATCTATCAGCCTAAAACTATTGTCGTCGGCTGTGATATTCGCCTGAGCAGCGAAGACCTAAAACAAGCGACCATTCGTGGTTTAAATGATGCCGGTGTTAATGTTTTAGATTTAGGGATGACAGGCACTGAAGAAGTCTATTTCGGTGCTTTCCATCTCGATGTTCAAGGTGGTATTGAAATCACGGCAAGTCATAATCCAATGGATTATAACGGAATGAAATTAGTCCGTGAAAATGCACGACCAATTGGTGCAGATTCAGGATTAAAAGAAATTCAAGCTTTAGCAGAATCAGGGGATTTTGTAGATGTCGCTCAAAAAGGAAAAATTCAATCCTATAATATTTTGCCTGAATTCATCGCTCATCTGATGACCTACATCAATCCGACAAAAATCCGTCCGCTTAAACTGGTTGTGAATGCCGGCAATGGTGCCGCAGGTCATGTCATTGATGCGATTGAAGCAAAGTTTAAAGCACTGAATGTGCCTATTGAATTTATCAAGATTCATCATGAAGCCGATGGCACATTTCCAAATGGCATCCCCAACCCAATTTTAGTTGAAAATCGTGATAGTACGCGCAATGCTGTACTTGAGCATGGCGCAGATATGGGTATTGCTTGGGATGGCGACTTTGACCGTTGTTTCCTTTTTGATGAAAAAGGTCAATTTATTGAAGGTTATTATATTGTTGGCTTACTAGCCCAAGCCTTCTTACTCAAACAATCAGGCGAAAAAATTGTGCATGATCCACGTCTGGTTTGGAATACCTGTAATGTGATTGAGCAATATCAAGGCCAAGCGATTCAATCTAAATCGGGTCATTCCTATATTAAAGAAAAAATGCGTGAGCATAATGCTGTGTATGGCGGTGAGATGTCAGCGCATCATTATTTCCGTGATTTTTCTTATTGTGACAGCGGCATGATTCCATGGTTACTGGCTGTTTCTGTACTTTCAGAAACACAACAAACACTTTCTTCACTGGTTGAAGATATGATTGCCAAATTCCCCTGCTCGGGTGAAATTAACTTTAAAGTCGCTGATACCCAAGCCACCATTCAAAAGATCTTTGATCATTACGCCAATCAAAATCCAGTAATTGATTATACAGATGGTGTGAGTTTAGATTTTGGGGCTTGGCGCTTCAATGTCCGTGCATCCAATACCGAGCCATTATTGCGTCTTAATATTGAAAGCCGTGCAGATCAAAATGCTATGCCGATGCAAAACTATGTAGATGAACTTAGCCGAATTATTCTGGGATAATAAAAAATGCCGAATAATATCTTATTCGGCATTTTATCAATTTGCTTTAGATCAGAACAAAGATCGATCCAAAGGCAACTCCAAGCCGACTGAAATACCACTATCTTTGCCATTACGATCTGAATCTGCAATCCAACCACTCAATTTTAATGGTATATCGCGGCGTAGTTGATGTGTCCATGTTAAATCAATGCCTTTGAGCTCATCACTTACCGGAAAAGCATGATTAATACTTTCATTTGACTGATTTACCTTGGCAACAAAAGCACGTCCATTTAGACGATTCATTGCATCAAAACGAATATCCCCACCGATGCTATACATTTGACCATCTCCACCCATGGCATGCCCTAACGGGAAACCGTGTTGGTAATAACCATTTGTATAAATATGATGATCATAAGAAATACCGAGCGCATCACCATTGGTTCGCGTATCTGCCCACTCCGCATAAATTTGATAAGGCATGTTATTCAATTGAGAAGAATAATCTACGCCAGCCAAATACATTTTTTTTGCAGGTAGAAGTCCTGCTTCATCCTCACCTACATATTGACCATAGATACTCATCGGGATGCCAGTGAAGTGATTCAGATTTAAACGTGCATCGAATCCTGCAATTTGATTCGATGCATTATTCTCACCAGCACAAACACCATCATCACATCCATTATCTTTTCCAATAAAGGCATTCCAATAAGCTTTTAAGCTATCAGGTTGCCCCTGACCATCAATTTGAAAAGTTCTTGACGCACCAAGCTCAAGATAAGGTAAAGGTTGCGCGGTCAATCGTAGACCTAATAGATTCGTATCAGGAACAGCTTTATAGTCATCTAATCGGCCAGCAAAAGCTTGATATTGCCAAGGTCCAATCCAAGATAGCCATTTAGTTTCAAAGGCTTTTTGATCTGCTCTTTGCATGGTAAAGCCATATACAGGGCGACTCGCATCACCTCGGATTAAGCTACCATCATGTCCAGGTCCCCAATAAGTTGGAATTTGACCTGCAATCAACCACTGATTCCACAATTTTCCTGCAATATAGGAACCTTCCACATTCACATCTTGCCCATGATCAATAATTGGGTCTTTTTCTGCATTCACACGCAGTCGTGCATCCCATTGTGCACCACCAGCATTTAACTCAAGAGCTGCTTGATATTGTGACTTTTGCTCATCGGCAAATTTTTGTGGGATATTTTGTGGATCAGTTTCGGCAAATAATGTGAGTTTGACAGGTGCATTTTCTGTTTCTAAATGACTACGAACCTGATCGATTACTTTTCGTTGAACTGAATTTTCAATTTGAGCATTCGATAAAGCTCGTTGTATTTCTTCACTACTCAATGGCCAGGTTGATGTACTAATCTGAATCACACCTTGTTGATTCAGCCAATTGAGATCTGTACGTAAATCTTCATTATTTAAGATAATCCCTTGCGCCATGGCAGGTAATGAAAAAGCTGACAAAACAGCCAAAGACATTAATTTTAAATATTTATCTTTCATCAACATTTTAAAATCCTAGCTATTTTGTAGAATATCATAACGATATTTTTCATTTTTAAAGCATATGTATATTAATATTTGCAGAATTGATACACGAAAGAAATTGATGAATAAGCAAGATAATCAACTGAATCATCCTGCTCTTATTCGCTTATGTTCTATCTGTAATTTTAAGCTTTATTAAACTGATACTTTAAAAGCCATTCGGATTTTTCTTTTGCCAGTTCCAACTATCTAACAGCATATCAGCTAAGCCAAACTGTGGTTGCCAACCTAACTCTGCTACAGCACGGGTATTATCCGCAAATGATGTCGCAACATCTCCAGCACGACGTGGTGCAAATTCAAAAGGAATTTGAATATCATTTACTTTTTCAAATGTCGTGGCAATTTCAAGTACAGAACAACCATTCCCTGTGCCAATATTCCATGCACGGCAGCCCTGTGCATTTAGCCGATTATTTAGAGCACACAAATGTGCATTCGCTAAATCGACAACATGGATATAATCACGAACACCCGTGCCGTCCACAGTCTCGTAATCATTGCCAAAAATAGACAGTTTTTCACGTCGCCCTACCGCAACTTGGGTTACATAAGGCATTAAATTATTTGGAATCCCTTGCGGATCTTCACCAATTTGACCACTTTTATGAGCACCAACTGGATTGAAATAACGTAATAAGGCAATGGACCAACGCGTATCTGATAATGCCATCTTTTCTAATAACTGCTCGACAATCAGCTTGGTATAACCATAGTTATTGCTTGGCATACCTGTTGGCATCGTTTCATTTAAGGGTGAAACATTGGCTTCGTCATAAACGGTTGCAGATGAGCTGAAGACTAGATTAAAGACTTCTGCACGCTCCATTGCTTTGACCAAGCTAATCGAGCCTGAAATATTATTTTCAAAATACTTCAGTGGAAATTCTTGGCTTTCACCCACAGCTTTTAGACCGGCAAAATGAATAACAGCATCAATGTTATGGCTGTTAAAAATCTGATCTAAAATCTGTTGATCTAAAATATCACCTTCAATAAAGTCTAATGTTTTAGAGCTTAATGCTTGTACACGTTTTAAAGATTCTGCTGAACTATTCGATAAGTTATCGAGTATAACTACCTCATGACCTGCGTTTAAAAGTTCCAAACAAGTATGTGAACCTATGAAGCCTGCACCACCTGTCACTAATACTTTAGACATTTTCCTTTCCCATTAAAATATTGATGAGCCCTTGTGTTGATGCATCGAGACCCGATAAATCACTCTGTTCGCCATTCAAAATAGGCAGCAGCTGATTGGCAATTTCTTTGCCTTTTTCTACACCCCATTGATCAAAGGGATTAATATTCCATAGTACAGACTGAACAAAGACTTTATGTTCATACATTGCAATCAATATACCTAGACTATATGGATTAAGTTCCTGTAACAGTATCGTAGTACTTGGCTGGTTGCCTTCGTATTGCTTATAGCTTTCTAATGTTGCTACTTCTTTTGGATCTAAAGCTTGATTACCAAAAGCCAAAAGCCGAGACTGTGCCAAACAGTTTGAGAGTGCTAAATGATGTTGTTCAATTAAGGACTCGGCATTGTCTACATAGGTAAATTGCTGTGCGTTATAGCGTTGTACTGGAGCGATAAAATCACTACTAATAGATTGTGTACCTTGATGTAACAACTGATAGAAGGCATGTTGCGCATTCGGTCCAACTTCCCCCCAAATAATCGGGCAGGTATCCCATTGTACCTTTTGATCATTACGTTGGATCGATTTACCATTCGACTCCATTTCAAGCTGTTGTAAATAGGCAGCAAAATACTTTAAGCGACCATCATAAGGTAAGACAGCATGGGTCTGTATATCTAAAAAATTATTATTCCAAGCCCCTAACAGGCCCATCAGCACAGGAATATTTTTTTCAAAAGGCGCATTTTGAAAATGCTGATCAATCGCATGCGCACCCGCTAAAAATTGCTTAAATCCGTCTACGCCAATGGTGAGGGCAATGGGCAAACCAATGCAAGACCACAATGAATAACGACCACCAACCCAATCCCATAATAAGAATTGGTTTTCAGCAGCAATGCCCCAAGCAGTCATTTTTTCAGGCTTAGTCGATACCCCAATAAAATGATGTTTCAAAATTTGAGGTTCTTGCCCCAAAGCCTTTTCCAACCAAACTCGAGCTGTTTGCGCATTGGATAATGTATCAATGGTGCCAAAAGATTTGGATGAAATCACAAATAACGTTGTTTCTGGACGTAACTGATGTAATAAGTCTGAAAGCTGGGTCCCATCAATGGTTGAGACAAAATGAATATTTAAAGGCTTTTCAGTGGTTTTTTTAAAATCAGATAAGGCATGACTAACCATCAACGGACCTAAATCTGAACCACCCACGCCAATATTCACCACATTTTGTATGACTTCACCTGTGGCACCACGACATTGCCCAGCATGGATTTTATCCACCAAAGCATACATACGTTCAAGTTGGATATGTACCAACGCTGCAACATCTGCATGCTGCTGAGTATCTTGCGGTAAACGCAGCGCCCAATGCATAGCTGAACGTTGTTCAGTATAATTAATACTTTCAGATGAAAATAATCGTTTAATCCACGATTTTAAATGTTGCGCATCTGCCCACTGTACTAAGTGCTGCAATACTTTTTGATTAATACGATGCTTACTAAAATCAAATAAAATCGGTGCTAAAGACACGCTGAATCGATCAAATCGTTGCGGATCTTCAGCGAATAGTTGTGTTAAGTGCTTTGAATTAAATTCTACTTTTAACTCATTCAAGCCTGAAATTACAGCATCTAAGTTTTCAATAGAATAAGGATAAATTGGTGCAACCATTAGCGTCCTACCCCCATATAAGCAAAGCCTTGTGATTTGACATAGGCAGGATCATAAATATTTCGACCATCCAAAATTAGTGGATGCTGCATAATTTTAAGCAACTGAGGATAATCTGGGCTCCAATATTGCTTCCACCCCGTCAGTAGGCACAATGCATGTGCATCTTGAGTCGCTTCGTACTGGTCCTTGCAAAAGATTAGATCTGCACGTTGTCCATATTCTTTTTCGATTTCAGGCAAGGCTTGAGGATCATGTAATTTAACAATTACACCCTGTGCCCAAAGGGCCTTTAACATGGCATGAATCGGCGATTGTTGAACACGGCCGGTATTTTCCTTAAAGGCAGCGCCCCAAATCGCAACAGTTTTCCCTGCTAAGTTACCTTGATAGTAATTCCACAATTTTCGGAACAAAATTTCTTTTTGCTGCTCGTTAATGTCCCAAACTTGTGCCAACAATTGGCTATTGGCACCGGTACCCAATACTGTATGCGTTAAAGTCTGAATGTCATGGGAAAAATTTTCCCCACCAAAACCCGCGCCAGGCGACAAATACGATCCACCAATTCGACTATCTGCAGCCATCCCTTGACGGACATATTCGATATCAATGCCAAGCTTTTCTGCAACAACAGCAAGGTCATTAATATAACTAATTCGCGTTGCCAACATACCGGAAATACTCAGTTTTGTGAACTCAGCATCTAAGACAGGCATGAACAGATATTGATTCTCTCTTGGGAATAAAGGCCGCAGTAATTCCTTTATTTTGATTTGAGTTTTCTCATCACTACACCCCACAATGAGTGGCTCTGCCTGAGCCATACTGGATAGTGCATTACCTTCTTGGATCATATCCGGTAAATAAACCCACTGATCATGAGGCATATGATCTTGAAATTTATCCGTGCCGTGTAGACCCAAGGTAGAAGCATTAATCATTAGTTTTGGATGGATGATTGGGCGCAATTTTAATTGTTTTAAAATTTCAACACCCTGAGTTTCTTCTGTTGGTAGAAAACTGAAAAAATACGCATCAATATCAAATGGAATTTGATCAAAATTGCAGTAATTTAAAAAACCTTTTTCTTGCTGCCTATCCAATAAATGCTTTACTGCATCATCTAGTGCATAAGTTTGTTCAGAGATTGGTTTTTTAAAGACCTTGCACCAAAATATGTGATGCCCACACTCAGCCAACAATGCTGCCAACACACCTGCATAAAGGGTTTGTCCAAAGACTGCAACTTTCATCAAAACTCCTCAATTATAATTTGAGTTCTTGAATTAGGGCTTTAAACTCTTCACCCAATTTAGGATGGTCTACACCATAATGTAAAACCGCTTTGAGATAGCCCAACTTACTGCCACAGTCAAAAGTTTGGCCTTTCATACGATAAGCTTCAACCACATCTGTTTGCTGTAGCATCGCAATTGCATCCGTTAATTGAATTTCATTGCCTGCACCTTTGGGTGTTTGCTCGAGTAATGTCATAATTTGAGCAGGGAGAATATAACGCCCCACCACTGATAAATTTGATGGTGCGGTACCTACTACCGGTTTTTCCACAATACCTTGCATAGCACTACTCTGCCCTTCAGCAGGTATTGTAGCAACATCAACAATACCGTATTGATCCACCAAATGATCAGGTACAGCTTCCACCATAATTTGTGCTGCTTGAGTCTGCTCAAAGCGTTGGATCATCAAACTAAGATCATTCTCTGCTTCAACATCTTTAACCAACACATCGGGTAGCAATACCGCAAAATCATCTTCACCCACAACTGCTTTTGCACAGAGCACAGCATGACCTAAACCGAGTGGCTGTGGTTGACGCACACTTATCACACTGACATGCGGAGGTAAAATTTCAGTAATTTCTTTAAGTAAATCAAATTTCTTTTTATGTTCTAGCGTTGTTTCAAGTTCAAAGTTACGATCAAAATAGTTTTCAATTGATGCTTTTGAACTATGGGTCACCAAAATAATCTGTTCAATACCTGCTGCGACGGCTTCACGTACCACATATTCAATAGCAGGACGATCAACAACAGTGACCATTTCTTTAGGAATAGATTTACTTGCAGGAAGAAAACGAGTGCCAAGGCCTGCGACTGGGAGAATAGCTTTTTTAATCATTGCATTTTACACAAAATAAGATGTTATTTACGAAGAGAATCAGCTTGAGAATTGTGCTGATTAGAGAAGCGCACTGCACCAACTTCTTGATCTGGTGCATTAATTCCTTCTTTTTTCAACATCACATTAACTGTTTTAAACATAATTTTAAAATCTAGCCAAATTGAATGGGTGTCCACATATTCAACATCTAAATCAAACTTTTCTTCCCAAGACAAATTATTACGTCCACTGACTTGAGCAAGCCCTGTCATGCCAGGCTTTACCTCATGACGGCGCATTTGATGTTCAGAATAATGATCTAAGAAATCCTTCATTTGTGGTCGGGGGCCAACAATACTCATTTCACCCTTTAATACATTTAAAAGCTGTGGCATTTCATCCAATGATGTAGAGCGTAATTTATGACCAAAAGATGTGATTCTTTGATCATCAGGTAACGCATTACCATCTTTATCAAAGGCATCTTTCATAGATCTAAACTTGATCATCTTAAAAATTTTAGCATTTTTTCCTGGGCGCTCTTGCAGAAAAAAAATAGGAGATCCTAAATTTTTACGAACTTTTAGGGCAACAAGTATAAAAAATGGCGATAACACTATTAATGCTATTAATGCTATTATTAAATCTACAATTCTTTTTAACATTACATTTTAAACCACTTCATTAAGCTTACTGAAAAGTAGGCTATCAATGTTTCAACATCAAGTAAATTGATAAAGTATCAAACATCATATAGCTTTTACTTCCACATATAATACCTAGGAAAAGTATATTTTATGATATTCATCTATCATTTTTTCTTTGTTAAACAACTTCAACGCTCGCGATCTTGAATTTTCACCAAATTTAGAGACAAGGTCGCGATTATTGATAAATGTAACAATACAATCTTTAAGCCCATTCGATCCGCCACTATACAATAACCCCGTTTCTCTATCTAAGACAACCTCAGGAATTCCTTCAACTCTAGTAGATATAGCAGGAATTTTAAAAAATGCAGCTTCTACAAAATTAAGGCCAAAAGCCTCCCATTTAGATGGTTGACAAATAACATCAACTGAATTTAAAAATTCATTCTTATCATAAACCCACCCCACAACATCTATATTTGATTCTAATTGTAAATCTTTTATCATACTGACACATTTAGACTTTAATTCGCCACTTCCAGCTAGCGTAAATCTTACATCAGGATTAGAGTCAAGAATTCCTTCTAACTTCAAAAGATACACAGCATTAATAAATTCTATTGGGTTTTTTTGATCATCCAATCTTGCAAAAAAAGCAAAATTCAAACCTGTATTAATTCTAGATTGACTTTTTAACATTTGGAATTTAGAAAAATCAACACCATTGTATATAGTTTTTGTATTAGCTAACGGATAATATTTTTTATAAAAACTATTTACAGTAATATTGTAATGACCAAAATATAAGGATGATAATTCAGCAAAATAGAACATTATTCTTTTAAAAAAGGGAATATGTTTGTGAAAAGCAATACCATGGACAGTATGTACTATTCTCTTACAACCAGCTAATCGGGCAGCTATTCTTGCAATTACTCCAGGTTTAGTCGAATTGGTATGTATAATATCAAAATTGTTTCCTTTAAAAATTTTATATAAATCTTTAAAAGCATAGTAATCATGCTTTCCAATCTCCCTTCTTAAAGAAGGAACCTCAATAATAGTTACACCAATTTCATTAAACTTGCAAATAAAGTCTTCACTATAATCCTCCAATTTAGCACATATCATATAAAGTTCATTATTCTTACTATTCAAACTAGACATAATATCCAAAGAGACCTGCTGGGCTCCAGATAGCTGAGGAACAACTTGTACATGAGCGATTTTCACAATTCCCCCTTATTCTCAATCTGATTATTATAAACTTTTAAATATTTATCAACCATAATTTCAATATCAAAATCTTTTGATCTTTTTAGAGAATAGCTCGCACATTTTTCATAAAATGAACTTTCATTATACAACTTTAAAATAAGTTTCTTTAAGCTATCAATTTCATTATTAAATAAATATTCTTTATTATTAACAACAAAATCTAAACCTTCTACATCTGAAGCAATAAATGGCCTTCCTATAGACATAGCTTCCAAAGCAGCTAATGACAACCCCTCATAATCAGATGCCAATATATTAACATCAGCCATTTTCATTAACTCGTAGATATCAGTTCTTGCACCTAAAAATATCACTTTATGAGATAATAATTCTTCTAAAACTTTATTTTTAAAAAAATCTAGAGTATATCCACTACCAGCAAATAAAATTTTTATATTTTCAGGTAGCAATTTAACAACCTCAATTAGCAAATCTTGTCTTTTAGGCTGATCAAATCTAGCTGACATTAATATAATAAAATCATTTTTTTTCAAACCAATTTCTTCACGAATAGCAGATTTAGAAATGGAAATATTATTTGTATCAACGGCATTTTGTATAATTTCATATTTGGAATCTTTAAATGATAAATTTTTTTGTAAAAAAAATTTAACTTGTTCTGACAAACAGATAATTTTATCAAATTTACTATAGATGAATATTTCAATATATTTAAATAAAAAATTAGAAGCCCTCCTGTTAAATGACGAGTGCTCTGTGAATATGATAGGAGCTGATTTTTTATTCAGCATTCTAGCAATTGACACTTGATACGATGTAGGAAAAATATGGGTATGTATTACATCATATTTATCTAAATATTTGGAGATTTTCAATGCATATAATATATTAAATCTATTAATATTCTTTGAAATAGTTATAATATTTATATTACTATTCTTTAATTCTTCTAAAAAATGTGAATCCCTCCCATCAATCAGCAGAACATCAACTTCGAGCCCCTTTAGTTTCAATTTTTTTGCTAAATTAACGACAAATCTAGCACCTCCACTAGTTTCAGGAAGAAAATCAATGATTTGCAAAACTCTCATAAAAATACTCACGACATAAAATTAATTAAAACCTAAAGAATCTCTAATAAATAAGCCCATAAATAATTCTTGTAAGGTATCCAAGCAATTTTTACAATTTCACTATTCAACAACCATGTGCCAATAAAACCTGTATAGAATAAAGTTAAAAATAAAACTATAATTTTTTTGTTAATCGCATAAAAATTCTTATAGATATTAATTAAAACATATAAATCAAAAAATATTAAATATACATTAAACCTATCAGCAAGTGTTGAATACACAAATGACATAGCAGTACAATACAAAATCAATAGAAAAAAATAGTCTAAAATTAAATATTTAGATTTAAAAAAAACTTTTCGATAAAACAAATAAAATACTAAAGGTATAAAATGCAAAGTAAGCCTCATAAGTGCGCCACTAGAAGTAACAACATCATTAGTAGTATAAATAGACCTATCACTAATACTAGACATATACACAATAAATGTAACAAAAATCAAACTACAAAATTGATAAATCACCATCAACAATCTTTTATTCTTCAAATATAATATAGGATAAAATAACATAAATACAATTGCTGTTTTATGAAAAAGCGAAGCAACCAATAAAAAAAATATAAATTGATATCTTTTATCATTCAAAAGAAATATAAATGCATAAACTAAAATTGCAACAGCAATTGCTTGCCGAGTATAGCCTAATGAAACCACCAGTATATGATATGGAAAATATATCAACATACATAACCAATATTTTTCTAATTTAACAAAGCTTAAAAATATAAATACACATATTATTATTGAGGAAATAAAATTAACAAACCAAATTTCTCTAATATTTAAATAATTACCTAAAAGATTCAAAAAGGAATAACCAGGATCCATAATGAACATTGCTTCAGTAAAACCCAAATACTTAAAATCTTTGTATATAGAAAAATAATTTTCCCAATCCCCACCAACTTCATAGCGAAAACCTATAAAAAAAATAAGAAAAATAAGAAATAAGAAGAAAAATATTTTACTTAAAGGTGTTTTATAGTTGACAATAAAATTGGTTAATACAATTGAAAACCATATCAAAAAATATATATACATACTATAAAACCCTACAATATTAAAAAATTTAGTTGAAATTAATTATTTCTTTAAAAACTTAACTGTACATAAATACAAATAATAGAGGAACAAATTTAACTTAAATAAATTTCCAACATAAAAACTATTAATATCACGTAAATTATGATTTATTTTTAATACTTTGACAACCTGCGACGACTTCCTTATTCCTTCAAATAACCCATAATACTTAATACAATGTTTAGAATATATTTCGATAAAATCAACATATTTTCCTAAAAAAATTTCATCGTTTTTTACTGCATGTTTGTAAATTTCAATTCCATGTTTTGCACTCTCTACAATTTTTAGACTTGGTTTACTTACTGAACTATTTTCATGTAAAAAATAGTTTACTAATGACTGATTCAAACCATATACCGCAATATCTTCAGAATATAAAAAAGGTAATGCCATGATATCTTCAAAAATATAACCTTTAGGGAATAGGTCTTCTGGTATCATTTCTCGTCTAAAAACTCTTAACCATGAATACCAATGGCGTGAATTAATAAGCTTTTTTCTAGTATCAAAATCATTATCATAAAACCCAGACTTCTCACATAATTTTAAATCCCTTACTTTTATTATTTTATTTTTAATATTTTTCACAATATCTGCATTAAATTCTAAAATATCTATATTTTTTTCACTCGTCAACACATCTAAAATAAGTTCAATATAATTACTTTTAACCATATCATCCGGATCTAAAAATGTAATATATCTACCTTTTGCTACAGAAATACCATAATTTCTTGCAGCACTTTGGCCTTGGTTTACCTGTTCTAAAAAAACAATATTCTCACTTGAAAAATTGTTTTCGCAAATGAATTGTTTAATATTTGCTATTGATTTATCCTGTGAGCCATCATCAATAATAATCAACTCAACGTTTTCATTTAATTGTTTAATTAAGCTATTTGCAAAACTTAATATAAAACACTCGACACCATACACTGGAACAATAATACTCAGAGTAATCAATTAACTTTCTCTCTATAAGTGGATAATTTAAAAAATCTTTTTTGAACATCAAAAATTATTCCTTTTTTATAAAAGTAATTAAACACAGTAAAAGACATAATTTCTGTAATCAAAATAGCAACTATTGCTCCTTTTAAACCCCACATAAAAATAAATACAGCAGTTAATACAATATTAAAGAAAACCAGATACAAAGTTTTTTTCTTTAAATAATCATATGCATTAAATTTTAACAAATACTTTTCAGCAATAGTAGACAGGCCCGAAAAAAGTGTAACAACTACAGTCAAGAGTAAAATTTCATTGACAGTTACATATTCATCACCATATAACCACTGTACAATATAATTTCCTGTGACAGCAAAAAAAGCCATTACCACAAAACAAATCACCACAATTACTACACTTAGTTTTGCAACCATTTTTTGGCTTTTTTCAAAGTCTTTTTCAGTATAAATTTGTGTAAAATAAGATGAAATAATAGCTGAAAGGACAAAGTAAAAACTATTACCAAGCGTCATAGCAACAGTATAAATACCAAGATCTTGCTGAGATTTTATTCCAAGAATAATATATGAGGTTTTAGTGAAAATCGCTACAGATAAAGAATAAAATAATAATTTACGACCAATACCTATCATAAATTTTCTATACCTATTTATTCGCTCTTGTGTAACATTTTTTTGTTCAAATTTAACTCTATTAAATAAATACCTACGGATAAAAAAAGGAATAAAAGTGATTAAAATAATTGGAATGCTTAATAATTCAACTGCAAGTTGAAATTTTGCTATACAGTAACGAACAAATAAAGATATAACTAGTGCAAAAATATTACAATATGCATTAATTTTTGATTCAAGAATAGCATTAAAGTAAATAATATATACATCATGTACAGCAAAATAAATTGCAATACTTGTAGCAATAGAAAATATAAATGTAAGTTGATCCGCAAAAAAATAAATATAAATCAATGTCAACAAAGACAATCCTACATAAATACAATCACGAAAAATTTTTGTTGAAATAATTATATACTCACCTATTCTTCGATTTTGCGCAGTTTTCTGAAAAATAATATTTTCAGACCCTAACATTGCAATGGTTTGAATAATTGCAAAAACAGAAGTAGCAAATGTCAACTTCCCAAAATTTTCTGGTCCTATATATTTTGCAACAAATGAAGTTACAAAAATAAGACCAAAAATTGAAATCACTTTTTCAGACATCATCCAAAGTGAGTTAGAAAATATTTTTTTTGACATTTCTATTTACTACACCCAAGAACTGAAAAATTTAAATTATTTATTATAACCATCGACATATTGCTTCAATTTATTAAACATTTTAAGTGAATCTTCAGATAAGTGGTACTGTTGAAACTGAGAAAATGCATTCTGAATTTCTTTATATTCAACATATTTCTCATACGACTTCAAAATCCGTTCACACCCTGTTTGTTCCACACTTTCCGCATCAATCAACAACTCTTCATACAATTTTTCACCAGGTCGCAATCCAGTAAATTCGATTTTGATATCACCAACACCATTTTCATCTATCGGTTTAAAACCACTCAAACGAATCATTTGTTGCGCCAAATCGACAATTTTAACCGGCTCACCCATATCCAATAAAAACACATCACCGCCTGTACCCATTGCACCAGCCTGAATCACCAACTGCGCCGCTTCCGGAATGGTCATAAAGTAGCGTGTCACTTCAGGGTGTGTCACTGTAACAGGTCCACCTTTCGCAATCTGTTTTTTAAACAAAGGAACGACAGAACCTGATGAACCTAATACATTACCAAAACGTACAATACTGATTTGAGTTTTAGGATTTGTCGATGCCAAACCTTGGCAATATAGTTCAGCCATCCGTTTAGAAGCACCCATGACATTGGTCGGGCGTACGGCTTTATCAGTCGAAATCAATACAAAAGTTTCTACGCCTTGATTAACTGCAGCATCCACACTACGAGCTGTACCAATCGAGGTATTATAAACCCCTTCAAAGGGATTGGCCTCAACCAAAGGTACATGTTTATATGCGGCGGCGTGATACACCGTTTGCACTTGGTATTGCTGAATAATACGTTCTAATTTTTGCTGATTGGTGACAGTGCCTAAGACTGGAATGACTTGAATGCCTGAATTTTGTAATTCTCGATCGATGCAGTACAAAGCAAACTCCGTCATCTCAAATAAGATTAAGAGCTTGGGCTCATGTTTCACGATTTGACGGCACAGTTCTGATCCGATGGACCCCCCTGCTCCAGTGACCATCACCACTTTATCTTGAATATTTTTTTGTAATAATTCAGGCTTAGGCGGTACAGGATCACGTCCAAGCAAATCAATAATGTCTACTTCTTGAATATCTGAAACGCTCACCTGCCCATCGACCAATTGGGTGACACCGGGCAATTCCATGATTTTCACTTGAGCTTGCTCAAAGGATTCGATCAGCTGTTTTTTTCGGCTGCGCCCCACGGATGGCATCGCCAATAAGATTTCTTCAATTTGGAATTTGGCAATTTGTTTTAACGCTTTTTGCGGTGCATAAATGTGTAAACCACTGAGTGACTGGCCTTGTAAAGACTTTTTATCATCAATAAAAAATACCGGCAGATAATTGTCTGAACGATAGAGCGCTGCCGCAATTTGTTGACCGGCTAAACCTGCTCCATAAATTGCTACCCGTTTACGATTTTGCTTTTTGGCAAAACTCCGTAAAGTCACATAGCGCAGAACTGCACGACTCCACCACATCCATGAAAAAACCACAAAGCCATACATGAGTGGAATACTCATCGGAATAAAGGCTAAATTGAGTTTTTTAATGGCATATAAAGCGACAATTTGAATAAAGGTCGCAATAGAAATTCGCAGTAAATAATCTTCATTAAAAGATCGGACAATGGCACGATAAATACCGAGTAAGGCAAAAATGGCCACACCCAGAATAGCAACAAAAACGTACCAATAATCCAGACCCGACATTACCGCTACATCAGGCTTAGCCAAACGGATGGCGTATACCAACCACATAATAATCGGCAAGACGCACAAATCCATCGCCACTAAAACGATTTGTTTTTGATGGCGCGGCAATGAAGCTAGGTAACGGATCAGGTCTTTCACGTCAGGCTCAGATGCATAGGGGAGAAAAAGATTTGGCGCTATTATACGCCAAATCATTGGGTTTTGAATTTTAGCGCATTTTAGCCATGACATTTTCAATCACATGTACTGTTTTCACGATACTTTCTTCAGAAAGTGTGGGATGTACCAAGAACATTAAGCTTGATTCACCCAATTGTTTTGCATGGGTCAAACGTTGTGCGGGACGCCACGGTGTACCATCAAAGGCATGTTCTAAATAAACTTCCGAACAAGAGCCGCTAAAGCATGGCACAGCTTGCGCATTTATTTCTGCCATGATCCGGTCACGCGACCATCCTTCAGGCAAACAGTCTACATTGACTTGTACATAGCATTTATAGGCTGCATGGACATATTCTGAAGATGGTTGAGATACCGTAAAATATGAACTATGTTCAAAAGCAGCGAAAATGCGTGCCATATTGACATTCCGCTGGGCTGTCCAAGTTGGCATCTGTTTTAGTTGTAGACGACCAATCACCGCCTGCATTTCCATCATGCGCCAGTTGGTACCAAAATGGTCATGTAACCAACGAAATCCCGGTGGATGTTGCTTGTTATATACTGTATCAAAGTTTTTACCGTGATCTTTATACGACCACATTTTTTTCCACAGATTTTCATCATTGGTGGTGACCATCCCGCCTTCACCACCAGTAGTCATAATTTTATCTTGGCAGAATGACCACGCTCCAATATGACCAATTGAACCAGCAGAGCGACCTTTATACATGGCACCATGGGCTTGGGCGCAATCTTCAATGACATATAGACCTTTTTCTGCAGCCAACTGCATAATCGGATCCATATCGCACATCCAACCCGCCAAATGTACGCAAATGATGGCTTTAGTATTCGGTGTGATCGCTGCTTCAATCGTACGGCGTGAAATATTTTGTGAATCAAGTTCGATATCTGCAAAAATAGGATTAGCTCCTGCAGTCACAATAGAACTGGCAGAAGCCAAGAAGGTTCGTGATGTCACAATAACATCATCACCTGCACCAATATCCAAAGCTTTCAGAGCAAGATCCAAAGCGACTGTACCATTTGCTACGGCAACCGCATGCGATGTCCCCACAAACTGTGCAAATTCCTTTTCAAATTCACGGCATTCTTGCCCTGTCCAATAGTTGACTTTATTGGATAAAAGAACCTTTGAAACCGCATCTGCTTCAGCTTGTGTGAAACTTGGCCACGGTTCAAATGCACTGTTTAACATGGATATTTTCCTAGTTTAAAAATTTATTTTGCTGTCAAAATCCGGGCAGGATTACCAACAACGGTAACACCTGCAGGTACACTTTTGGTCACTACTGCACCCATACCGACAATAGCGCCACGACCGATAATTAAAGGCTGATCAGGTGTGCCTTGTTTAATCACTGCGCCTGCACCGATATAGGCATGATCTTCAATATAGATATTGCCGTTGCATTTTACGCTCGGCGCAAAAGTAACGAAATCCCCAATGATGCAATCATGTTCGACATAGCTATATAAATTGGCATGAAAGCATTTGCCGATTTTGATATTGGATGTAATGGTGACAAATGGGCTAAGTGCTGCACCTTCAGCAATTTCAGCATCATCCATCAAAATGACGTTATCGGCTGAAATTGACCAAAGCTTAATATCATCAGCAGCTAAACGGTTGGCAATTTTTTCACGGACTTTACTATTGGCAATCGCAATTTGTACGTATTTTTCAGCTGCTGATTCAACTAAAAAAGCGTGGTAATTCATGGCACGATGACCATTTACTTCGACCATTGAATTGAGTGCATCATCAATAAATACAATTTCTGAAGTGTCGTGTTCACGGAGCAATTGCTGACGTGCAACAGGCATTAAACTGCGTCCACAACCTGAAACACCATAAATCGCATAGAGCTTAGTCATTTTTATGCTCCGATGAGCCGGTAAATTTGCTCATAGTCGCCTCACCTTCGGCACTGATATCATCCTTAGCAATCACCTTCTGAATTGTTTTCAGCATGATTTTAAAATCTAGCCACAACGATTGGTGTTCCACATACCAAGTATCGAGTTCAAATTTCTTTTCCCAGGAAATAGCATTGCGTCCATTGACTTGAGCGTGTCCGGTAATTCCCGGACGGACATTATGGCGTTTGGCTTGTTCTGCATTATATAAAGGCAAATATTCCATCAGCAGTGGTCGTGGCCCGACAATACTCATATCTCCTTTAATCACATTCCACAGTTCCGGCATTTCGTCCAAACTTGTGGCACGCAACATTTTGCCAAATGGCGTTAAACGCTCACTATCGGGTAATGGGTTACCTTGAGCATCCACCGCGTCTTTCATAGTACGAAATTTAATCATTTCAAAGGGTTTGCCATGTAAGCCTGGACGTACCTGACGAAACAACACCGGCGAACCTAGATTTTTTTTCACCTTATAAGCCACCAAGGCATACACAGGAGATAAGAGCACCAGCGCAGTTGAGGCAATTGCAATATCCAGTACACGCTTTAACATGGGTTCACTCTTTCGGTTGATTTAACAGCTAAGCTAAAAAGCTTCGTTTCACGATTATAAATAAGATTCAAACAACAACATATTTAGAAAATGTTTTGCTGATTGAACCCATCACAACTTGGTCGATTCACACCATTTGCACGGAATTATAGATCCGTCCAACGACGATTCACTGAACTTCCGGGATTATTCATGCTCAAGACCTTGGCATAATTCCCTGCAGCCGTTGCATTTTCAGGAATGTCCTTGGTCACCACACTACCAGCACCAATCGTTGCATTATCACCAATTTTGAGATGTTCAATAATGCAGACATTGGGTCCAATATAGACATTATCGCCAATTTCCGCTGCTTGACGTCCGCCATTGGCACCAATAGTAATAAATTGAGATAGATTAACATTGTTACCAATTATCGTCGTCGGATTGACTACCAATGGCCCACCGTGGCCAATATATAAACCATAGCCAATTTGAGTGGTAGTATGGATATCAATGCCATACTGCTTTTTTTTATAATAATAAATAGGGTAAGCAAACTTCGCCCAAAATGTTTTTGCACTGGCTAATCGCAGCCAAAACGAAAAATTAAAGCCACGATTAAAAAAATAATTTTTCAGAAATGCTTTGACCGTCACTGTACCGGTGTAACGATATAAATCACTTTTAATATATTTCAAAGTCATACGTTTAACTCAGATCCGGATATAAATTCAGGCGATATTTTTTAGCCATGAAATTAATGTCCTTTCTAGATCATTCCCATTTCTGTCAGCATGTGGCGATTCACTTGATGCACATCATATTTATTTAAGGCAATTTCACGCGAACGCTGCCCCATGTAATCAATCAGTTTCGGATCTTCAATAAAATAGCGCATAGATTGCACCAATTCATCTACCGATTTCACTGCGACTAAATAACCATTCACCCCATGATTGACGGTTTCACGACAACCCGGTGCATCCGTGGTAATCACTGCACGCCCCATCGCCATGGCTTCTAACACTGTACGTGGCGTGCCTTCACGGTAAGAGGGCAACACATAGACTGAACTGGCTGCAATTGCAGGTCGAACATCACTCAGTTTACCCCAAAAATGAAGTCGTTGATCCGTAATCCAACAATCTAATTCGGCTTGTGCAATCGCGGATGGATTATCATCAATCCAACCGACCAAATGAAATTCTGCTGCTGGATAATCTTGTTTAATGATGCGCGCCGCTTCTGCATATTCACGTACGCCTTTGTCACCCAATAATCGTGCAATCAGCAAAAAGGATGCTTTAACCATACCCGCATCATTTTTCGGTAACAGCATCACCTTAAAATCCTGCACATTAACACCCGAACCATTCACCACCACTGTGGGCTTATCGGCAGCGAGCAAATGCATGTCTTGAAATAATTTCAAATCGTCTGGGTTTTGAAAAAAGACTTTATGGGCATGTTTTAAAGCTTGCGCATATAGACCATGCACCATTTTTTGGAAAATACTGTGTTGTCCCGATTCCACATTTTGGAAGGCATAGCCTAAACCGGTAATCAAAGCAAAACGTTGAGGAACTTTAGCCAACCATGCTGCCAAGGTGCCATAGATCACCGGTTTAATCGTATAGGACAGCACCACATCGGGCTGAATTTGGCGAATCTGTTGATATAAATGCTTGAGTAATTTCAAGTCCGCAACAGGATTCGTCCCTGTGCGCTGCATCGGAATTTCATGTACCTGATAGCCAAGTGCAATGAGTTTTTGATGTTCATCCGGAAATTGATTCAGCTCTGGTGCCATGATATGCACCTCATAGCCGAGTAAGGAAATCGCCTCCAATAATTTGCCACGAAAGTTCAATGCAGAAGGTAAAAAACTGCTGATCATTAAAAATTTCATGCGTCTTGACTCCACATCTGCATGTATTGCTGACTCACATGGTCAATGGAAAAATTGGATTCAACCCGCTGACGCACCAATTGCTTCATGTTTATTTTTTCATTTGAACTGAGTTGAACATAATTCAAAATAGCTTGGGCTAAAGCTATTGAATCCCGTGGCGGTACAATCCAGCCAAAGTCATCGACAATAAATTTAGCATCCCCCACATCGGTACTAATACACGGCAACCCCGAAGCCATGGCTTCGACCAAGACATTGGGAAATCCTTCGGTAATCGAGGTCATTAAAAAGGCATCTATCGACTGATAAAAAGCAGGCATATCTGAGATTTGATCGAGTAACTGAACTTTTTCACTCTCTAATTGATACTGCTCAAATAATGCTTTCACTTCAGGATGCTCCAAACTGGCGCCCCCACCCGCAATTTTAAATCGAATCGGATGGTCTTTGAGTAAGCTCATGGTTTCAAATAAATAAGGATAACCTTTAGCGGTATGATAACGCCCAGCAAAACCAATCGTAATCGGCTGATGCAACTCCGGATTCGGTTGGAATTGCTGCAAAAACACCCCATTCGGAATTACTACACTTTGCGAATTGCTCAATCCGTATGTTTGATGCTGAATTTGTGAAGAATGTGCGCAATAGACAATACCTGCTGGCTGACTAGACAAATATCGACTCAGAATTAATGCTGTTTTGGTACTCAAAGACTCTTCTTTGGTCGAGGCCAAAGAATGATGAATACCCCAAAAGACTTTGGGTGCTTGTTTCAAACCCAATAGGCTTAAACTGGTCAATACATTGGCATGATACATCCAGCATTGCACAGCCTGTGGTGCCCACTGCTTAAGTAATTGACGCAGTTTTAAAGTCACTGGCAAGGTATTTATACCATTCCAACCCAAGGCATAATGTGCCTGACAACGCTGCAATGTCGTTTGATAGACAGTCGAGGTTTTCATCAATGCAATCACAACATGTTGATATTGCGATTCAGTTTGTTCAATCAAGCGTGCCAGCATCATTTCTGCCCCACCGACACCAGCAAAATTAGTGATCACATGCACAATGGTCGGTTTCGTTGCACTCATTGTGTTTGCTCCATCAAACTAAGATACTGTTGTTGCACGGTCTGCTTATTGAACTGTTGGCAATGTTGCTTAAAATCCTCAAGCGTATACTCAACATAAGCACCATATATGGCTTGCTGCATCGCATTCACCATCGCGGCCTGATCATTACAGGGTACCAATAAACCAAATTTTGAATCTTGCAAAATTTCCATCGGGCCACTTGGACAATCGGTACTTACCACTTTCACTTGAGATGCCAAGGCTTGAATCAATACACCCGGCAAGCCTTCCCAATTGGAACTTAAAACAAAGAGTGCTGCATATTTAAAATAGGCATAAGGATTGGCATCAAAACCTGGGATGTCCACCACTTCCGTTAAATTAAGCGATGCCCGTAATGCTTCGAGCTCAGACCTCAGCTCGCCTTCACCTAAAATAATTAAACGTGTTTCAAGATGTGCTTGATGTAGTTCAGCAAAAGAGCGAATTAAAAAAGCAAAATTTTTCGCTTCGGTTAAACGCCCTACCGCCAAAATAACCTTGTGATCCTTGCTAAAAAACCGATGCTGAACCGGTGCTTTCAGCTTTTCAAAATAAGCAGCATCTAAAACGGGGTTGTAGATGGTCTTTAAATTATTCGTTTGATATTGATAATAGTCACGAAAATCATCTCGTACCCCATTTGAGACACAGACCACTTGCGCTGCATCTCGATAGGTCCAATTGACCAAAGTTTGAAAGATCCATTTTTTCATCCCTGACAATTTCATGTTCTTTGATGGAGTCGAAACTTCACGGAAAATTAATTTCACTGGCACTTTTGCCAGTTTTTTTGCGATTCCACAGACAATATTACTGTGCGTTTGCGTCGCAACCAGCACTTGATAGTTTTCTTTTTGCAACAGTAATTTTAAAGGCTGTATCGCACTAATTACCCGACCACAAGCCAAATCAACCAAGTTAATTTTAGGACTAACTTCAGGCAATAATTTTGATTTTTCATCCGTGAGATTACAGACCACCAAATCAATATTCAAACCTTGTTCAGCAAAACTATTCGCCAGTTGAATCACTGTACGTTCTGCACCACCACCACCCAATGTGGGCAAAAAGAACATGACTTTATTCAACATGATGGAAGACCTAACAATGGGAGATTAAAAATGATGTTGTTGCGCAGCTTGTTTTGCATTTTGCAGTTCAATAGCGCGCTGCACACGCTGTTGATAATCACTAATACCCACTAATTCAGCATCGCTGACGCAGGTATCTTTAATTTTGGTTTGGAAGTCGGCAAAACTAGAAACGACTTTTGCAGGTGCACCGACTGCGACAGAATCATCCGGAATATCTTTGATTACCACCGAACCTGCTCCAATCACCACATTCGAACCAATAGTCACGCCCGGCATGACAATCGTATTCACCCCAATAAACACATGTGAACCCACTTGAATTGGCGCAAAGCGTTGATAGCGTTGGCCTTCAGCATTTTTTACCAAACAGGTACTGCCATCATGGGTAATAAATTTTACCCCTGAAGTCACTGTAACATGGTCACCGATACTGACCAAAAATGGCTCTGAACCCCAACTTTTAATATAAATGCGGCAATGTTCACCGACCTTCACCCCTTTTTTACGCGCATACGCCACACTGCCTTTGAGCACAAAATAAGCCAAGTCAAAAATTGCAGTGAATACGGATTTAATCAATGCCATGCACGATACCTAAACGGTAAATAGAGAATGAAAGTGGCCTATTTTACGCTGATTTTCAGCCCAGACCTAGACGCTATTTTCGCAGATTGCTTAGGTTAAAAATTAAGGGGTAAATTCAATCTAAAAATGAATGGAAGCCAAACTACTATTTAATTTTTTTCGCCGGCACACCAACATACACGCCCGACTCAGTCAAAGATTTGGTCACAAGGCTACAGGCTCCAATCACCGTATCATTTGCAATCTGAACACCATCTAATACCGTCACCCGTGCGCCGAGCCAAATATTTTCACCGAGCTTCACACCTTGCTTAGTAATCGCGTCTTTGACCAACACATCCGGATCATCAAATTTATGATTACTCGCAATAATAATACTTTGCGTGCCGATACGAGTGTTATCGCCAATTTTCACCCCACCGCAACCATTAATAAATGATTTGGAATTAATACTGACGTCTCGACCAATTTCAATCTGACCGCCAAAGCATTTGATATAACAACTTTCACCAATAAAACTATGGTCTGCAATATGTAGAGATGCACTCTTTTCGACAATTAAACTGACCTGATCGCCAATATAAACATGCTTACCAATTTTCACATCGCCTGAAATTTCCAAGCAGCAATTCTTACCAAAATATTTAAATTTCGTCCCAAAAGCCAAGTTATAGAAAAACTTGCGGCCTTGTGCACTTAGCCATTTGAACAGTTTTAAGGCTTTAAAAAACATCATTTTTTAGCGCTCCATACCGCATATAAAATGGCAAAGTTATAGAAAATCAGCGATACAGGTACCGCCAGCAACATATAAATTTTATTTTCGACACAGAAATATAAAGCGGCAAATAAGCCAATTTTAATGATCAGTTCTACAATTTGTAATTTAAATAATACCTGACTATTGCGCTTCGCAATTAAAAAGGCAGAACTTGGTGGATTACAGAATATTGCCCAGTAACCCAATGCCAAAATCGCAAAATAGTGAGAAATACCGACCCATTCCTGACTAAAAATCAATAAATATACTGATTCCGGTAAAACAAAGAAAATAGCAAAAAATGGTAAAGAAACCAAACTCAGCAACACACTACTTTTAAATGCATCTTGTGCCGCATCAGACTGTTTAAATTTACGAATAAAGAATTGGCGTAGGGTTTGCGAAATTAAATTAATTGGCACCCGCAGCGTACGTTCAACAATGGCATAAAAGCCCATCGCCTGCACACCAACAAAATGAGACACCGCATAATAAGGTAGGTTGTGTGAAAAACTGTTCAGCAAAGCGTGTGGGGTATTGCTATAAATAAAGTCTTTATAGCCTTTAAATGCATTCCAACTAACTTGATACAATTCATGCTTCAGTACATAGATGAATACTGCCAGCACCATCAACACTGAACTAATATTATAACTGTTAATTAAGCTGATACTGAACACGAGCGGCAATGACAATTGCACTGCAACCACGATCAAACTGCGAAAAATATTCAGTCCTGCACAGAAAAATTCTTGATGCGCGGCGAACTGATAATTGTATAAGCTTTGAATCAGGGTATTCGCCATAACACCACTAACAATTGCCAACACCATACTGAACTCTAAAAAGAAACTCAGCACAACTGCCGACACAAAACTGATCACTAAAGAGAACACAGCACCTTCAAACATCAGGCTTTTTTTATCGGACTCTTCTGCGACCAATAAGGCTTGATCCAGTCTTAAATTGGCAATGGTCGATAAAACACTGACCACCGCCAATGCAATACCGTACGCACCGAAATCATGGACAGAATATAAGCGCGTTAAAAAAGGAAGTGCGGTAAATGTGATTACCGCACCGACCAATAAACTCGCTGTAATTAAGCCAATCGACTGATATTTGGCGACGAGGTGTTGCATCATGTCAGATTATTAACATACCAACGCATCGCCAATTGAATCCCTTCTGCAATTTTAAATTGTGGTTCATAGCCCAAATGCTGCTGAATTTTCGCAATACTGGCTTGTGAATGACGAACATCCCCTGCTCGGAACTCACGATACACAGGATCGCGTTCAAAATTCACTTGATTTTCTGCGAGTGCCACTTGAATTGCACGATACAACTCATTCAAAGTCGTACGATCACCCACTGCCACGTTATAGACCTGATTTTTCGCCGCTTCATCTTGGGTTGTTGCCGCTAAAATATTGGCTTGCACTGTATTGTCAATGAAACAAAAATCACGACTGGTTTCGCCGTCTCCATTAATGAAGACATCTTCACCTGCGATCATAGACGACGTCCATTTCGGAATCACCGCCGCATAAGCACCGTTTGGATCTTGGCGCTGACCAAAAACATTGAAATAGCGTAGACCAATTGCTTTAAAGCCATATGTTTTTGCAAAAACATCTGCATACAGCTCATTAACATACTTAGTCACTGCATAGGGTGAAAGCGGTTTACCGATATTTTCTTCGACTTTGGGCAATGCCGGATGATCACCATACGTTGAACTACTCGCCGCATAGGTAAAACTCGAGACCTGAGCATCACGTGCGGCAACCAACATATTTAAAAAGCCTGTGATATTGGCGCTATTGGTCAATATAGGATCTGCAATAGAGCGAGGTACTGAGCCTAAAGCTGCTTCATGCAATACATAATCCACGCTTGTGCAGGCATTTTGACAATCTGTAATGTTACGAATATCACCTTCAATGAAGCGAAAATTTGCCCATTGCGCTGTTGATACTAAACCTTGAACTTCATCCAAGTTATGCTGATGGCCCGTGGCGAAGTTATCTAAACCCACAACTTTTTGGTTCAGTTTTAACAAGGTTTCCAATAGGTTTGAACCGATAAATCCTGCAACACCTGTCACCAACCATGTTTTCGGTGCTTGTTGCAATTGTGCACAAACCGTTTGATATTGGCTCATTTTCATATCCTAAAATGTGGTGAATTACAGACGCAAATCAGATTCAGATTGATCGAGTACATATTTCAAGTCATACAACACATGACTCGCCTTACCTAAAGCACGAATTTCTGCTGCACCCATGGCTTTAAATTGCTCATGTGCCACCGCCAAAATCACTGCATCATATTGACCATTTTCAAGACGAGCTACTGGCGTAATACCGTATTCATGTTGAGCTTCAGCAGTATCGATCCAAGGATCATACACATCCGCTTGAATATGATATTCCTGCAACTCATGCACTATATCGATAATTTTGGTATTTCGAATATCGGGACAATTTTCTTTAAAGCTTAGACCTAGCACCAGTACTTTTGCACCTTCGACCTGAATCTTTTTCTTGATCATACCTTTGACAAGCTGGGTCACCACATAAGCCCCCATACTGTCGTTTAAACGACGGCCTGCCAAAATAATTTCAGGGTGATAACCAATCGATTGTGCTTTATGGGTTAAATAGTAGGGATCGACACCAATACAGTGCCCTCCAACAAGCCCCGGACGGAACGGTAAAAAGTTCCATTTGGTTCCTGCCGCCTGCAACACTGCTTCCGTATCGATATTCATTTTATTGAAAATCAACGCCAACTCATTAATTAAAGCAATGTTGACATCACGCTGAGTATTTTCAATGACTTTGGCTGCTTCAGCCACTTTAATACTGGGTGCTTTATGCGTACCCGCCTCAATAATCAGGTTGTAGACTTCATCTACATAATCTGCAATTTCAGCTGTAGAGCCAGAAGTAATTTTCAAGATATTAGTCACGCGGTGCAATTTATCACCCGGATTAATACGTTCTGGACTATAGCCTGCATAAAAGTCTTGGTTGAATTTCAGCCCTGAAACGCGCTCTAACACTGGAATACATTTTTCTTCTGTTGCACCCGGATAAACAGTAGATTCATAAACGACTACGTCACCTTGTGAAAGAACTCGACCAATACTTTCCGATGCTTTCACCAAAGGGGTTAAATCGGGCTGTTTGTACTCATCAATCGGAGTTGGTACTGTGACAATAAAGAAGTTACATGACTTTAAGTCTTCCAAATTTGCGGTATATGCTAATTGCGTAGACTGCGCCAATTCTTCCGGAGACACTTCTAAAGTGTGATCTTGACCTGATTTGAGTTCATCAATACGCTTTTGATGGATATCAAAGCCCACTACAGGGACCTTTTTACCAAACTCAACAGCCAGTGGTAAACCCACATAACCTAATCCGATAATGGCAATTTTTAATTCGGAGAGTTGTAACATACTGAAGCCTATGTTATAGATGAACCACAATCATCGTTATGTTGTAAATAGAGGGTTAATATAGCAGAAAATTAACTTATACATGGGGGAAAGATAGCTAACTTGTATCGTAATTCGCTATAAATGGTTGATCAACAATGGGGGAAATTTACACCTTATTTTAAGTTGCATAGCGATTTCAGCAGCAATTTCCTTTATTTTATAAAACTTTTATAATCTGACTAAACATCCCTTATAAAACTTACTATTGTAAACATCTTTGGCTATATTAAAGCGTTTGATTGGTATAAACTTTGCAATTCTGAAAATGAATAAATTGGATATCTTATCCCGTATTCTAATGGGTCAAATAATTTAATAAATAGGATTTGGATTCGAGTGAGTTACTATCGTTTTAGTTGCATATTAGCACTAGGTTTAAGTATGACAGGTTGTGCCATTACATCAGGCCTTCAAACCTATGATTTACCAGCAGAAGGTGCATATCAAACTGATCAAGGTGCTCAGTTAAATGTTGTTCCATTAACTCAAAACAATGTCCCAGCTATCAGTCAATCTAACAACCAAAATTATTCTGATCTTCAGTCTTTATTTAGATCTCAACAGTCGATTTATCGACTTAGCCCTGGTGATGTTCTTTCAATTCAACTTTGGGCTTATCCTGAAATTACCCCTCCTATTCAAGACGCAACCAACATTAAAGCAGTGGGCTATCCCATTGACCCGAATGGCCGCGTGCACTTACCTTTAGTCGGTTCTGTCAAAGTTTCAGGAAAAACGCTGGCTGAAGTGAACACCTTTTTACGTAGCCAATTTAGCAAATATCTGAAACACCCTGACGTGGTTGTTCGTGTCCTTTCATACGAAGGACGACGTTATTTCGTGAATGGGCAGGTTCTTAAAAGTGGTCAATATACTCTAAATGATCAACCGATTAGTCTTTACACAGCTTTAGGTCAAGCCGGCGGTATTGACACAAAAACAGGTGATACCACAAATATTCAACTCATTCGAAATGGGTCGACCTATAATTTGAATACCATTCAATTAGAAAAAAATGGTCTATCCCTACACAATTTATTGATACAACCCAATGACACTATTTTTGTAAATACCAAACAAGATCAAAAATTATATGTCATGGGCGAATCAAGCAAAAGTCAGGCAATTAGCTTGAGAGATCAAGGTATGACTTTAAGTGATGTCTTAGGTGAAAGTGAAGGAATCAACCCATACTCAGCAAGCGCAGCCAAAATTTATGTCATGCGAACTGATTTAAATAATAATGAATCGACAATCTATCATTTAAATTTAAGCAGCATCGGTAATTTAGCATTAGCTAATCAATTCCAAATGAAAAAAAATGACATCGTGTATATTGATGCCTCTGGTTTAGCACGTTGGCAGCGCATCATGAATCAAATTATTCCATTCTCAAGTGCTTTATATAGCTTTGATCAGCTTGGAAAATAAGACATGGCCTTTCAAAATATCCTTGTTGTTTGTGTAGGAAATATTTGCCGAAGCCCCATGGCTGAGTATTTTTTAAAATCAAATTGCCCAAATCACCACATCGAATCTGCTGGCTTATCGGCAATGGTTGGGCATCCTGCAGATGAAAAAGCTATTCATTGTATGGATCAATTTAATATTGATATGCGCACACATGTTGCTAAACAAATTACTGCATCGCTAATCAAGCAAGCAGATTTAATTTTAGTGATGAGCAATAATCAAGCCCAGCATATTGAAAAGCAATGGCCTTTTGCCAAGGGAAAGGTCTTTCGTTTAGGTCACTGGCAAGATCAAAATGTACCTGACCCATACAAGCATGACCAAGCTTTTTTTGATGAATCCTGTCAAAACATCAAGCTATATGTTCAGGATTGGATCAAACATTTAATTTAAATTATTGAATAATCAGTTGTTAAACTATGACTCAAAACTCAAAAACAGAAGACGATACTATTGACTTAAAAGAGCTATTTTTTTCATTGATTGCTCAATGGAAATTGATCGCACTTTGTATCATTTTAAGTTTAATATGTGCCTTACTTTATATCCGTGTTACACCATCAACCTATTCAACTGACGCTTTAGTACAAGTAGAAGATGGTAAAAGTGCTGCATCGGCGGCATTAATGGGTGAGTTGAAAGAAATCTCTGGTGGTTTAGGTCAGAAATCTCCAGCCGATGCTGAAATTGAAATTTTAAATTCACGCATGGTATTAGGTAAAGTGATTAATGATCTTAACCTTAATATTAAAGTGTTAGATAGCAAAAATACTGTACTCGGTCGACTCATGTCTGCTGAGCAAGGTCAATTAAAATTTGATGCCCAAGGTGTGAGTTATAGTACGCAACAACATCATTTTTTAATTAAGCAACTTGACGTTCCAAATTACTATTTAGATAAAAAATTAAATCTTAATTTTAAACCCGATAATAAATTTACATTAAGTTATAAAGATAAAATCTTGGTTGAAGGCTTATTAAACCAAACTAACCAATTCAACGATACTTATGGTACTTGGAAAATTAATATTTCAAGTCAAAATCCATTTGAACAAGAATTTATCATCTCCAAATTATCACTTCCTTCAGCCGTGAAAGCGCTCAAATTAAACTATGGCGTCGCTGAAAAAGGTAAAATGACGGGAGTCATTGGATTAAATTATTCAGGTGAAGACAAGCAACATATTACAAATGTATTGAATCATGTTTTGGCAATTTATCATGAGCAAAACATTGAACGTAAGACATTAGAATCCAAACAGACTCTAAATTTTCTTGATCAGCAACTTCCAGAATTAAAGCAGCAATTGGAAAAATCAGAGCTCAAATTCAATGAGTTCCGTGAAAAATATAATACAGTTGATGTGACTCAAGAATCAGAACTCATGCTCAAACAAAATATTGAGCTTGAGAAAATGCGTATTGAGCTAAAACAAAAGCAAGCTGAATTATCGGCTAAATACACTCCAGATCATCCATTAATGGCTGAAATTAATGCACAAGTCAGTGCACTAAATCAGAAAACTAGTGAATTAAATCAATCTATTAAGAAGCTCCCTGAAACTCAGCGTTTATATTTACAGTTATATCGCGATGTAAAAGTAAATACTGAACTTTACACAGCATTATTAAATAGCTATCAACAGTTAAAAATTGTGAAAGCAGGCGAAATTGGCAACGTTCGAATTATTGATACTGCTGTTGAACCTGATCGCCCGATTAAACCTAAAAAACTGATCATTTTAATATTGTCACTCTTTGTGGGTGGTTTTATTGGTGTCTTAATTGCACTTCTTCGCAATATGATGCGTTCAGGTATCAAAGATTCAACTGAAATCGAAAATAATCTTGATCTGCCTGTCTATGCGACAGTACCACGTTCCCCAGTTCAAGAAAGCCGTATTAAACTCTTGAAGAAGAAGAAAACAATCCCTGTACTTGCTGTTAAACACAGTGATGACATCGCGATTGAAAGTTTACGTAGTATGCGTACCGCAATTCACTTTGCTTTATCATCTGCAAAAAACAATTTGATTATGATTTCAGGCCCTGCACCTGAAATGGGTAAATCTTTTGTTTCAACCAACTTAGCGACTATTTTAGCGCAGAGTGATAAACGCGTACTAATTGTTGATGCAGATATGCGTCGTGGCTATTTAAATAAATACTTCAATCAAGACAATCAACCCGGTCTTGCAGAATTTTTAAATGGGCAAAGTGACATTGACAGTATTGTCAAAACTACAGAAATTCCAAATTTAAGTGTAGTGACTCGCGGTAAGAGCCCAACCAACCCTTCTGAATTATTAAGCTCAAGTAAGTTCAAAGAGTTTTTAGATTTAATTGCCGACAAGTTTGATCATGTGATTATCGATACCCCGCCTGTACTTGCTGTAACTGACGGTATTATCATTTCACAATTTGCAGGTGTGAATCTTGTCATCGCGCGTTATGCAAAAACCCAGATGAAAGAACTTGAACTCACTATCAATCGCTTTGAACAAGTGGGTGTCAAAGTTAATGGTATTATCTTAAACGATATCCAGCGTAGTTCTGCTGGTTATGGTTATGGCTATAACTATTCATACGGTTATAAAGCAGCTAAAGATCAAGACTAACTTTCAGCTATTTAAAAAAGCCAGTGTTTATACACTGGCTTTTTTTATATAAACCAGCACCTAAAGATTATGTATGTAAGCGTCCGCTGAACCCCATGCCTATTTTTTAATTTTGGTCGGATTTCCAGCGGTGTGGCAGTAATTCTTCTATTTGGGTCACTTTATGCGTCGGCAGCCTTTTCAGCACATCACTTAAATAGGCATACGGATCCAGTCCATTCAGCTTTGCTGACTGGATTAACGTCATGATGTTTGCCGCTCGCTGACCACTGCGCAATGAACCTGCAAACAGCCAGTTCTTACGTCCCAAAGCCCAAGGCCGCATTTGGTTTTCGGCCCAATTATTGTCAATGGGTAGATTGCCATCGTCCAGATAGCGGCTTAAAGCTGGCCAACGCTTCAGAGTGTAATTGATCGCCTTGGCAGTTGGAGAACTCGATGGTACCGTCAGATGATGTCGGTTGAGCCATTCATACAGTTGTTGCATCACCGGTTGACTGTGCTGTTGCCGGTATTCGCGGCGGTGTTCCGCTGTACCATCGGTCTTTTTCCTGAGTTCTGCTTCTATCGCATACAGTTTCTGAATCAGCACTAATGCCTGTTCAGCGACCTGACTTTTCCCAGTTACATGCAGTTCATGGAATTTACGACGTGCATGGGCCATGCAGCCCACCTCAATGACCTGGCCTGATTTAAAGCGTGCTTTATAACCACTGTAATCATCACAGACTAGATAACCCTGCCAGCCTTTCAAGAACTCTGCAGCATGCTGGCCTGAACGACTATCCTGAAAGTCATAGATCACCGCCTGAACTGGATTGTACTGTGTGGTGGCATAGGCCCAGACATAACCTTTCTTCGGTTTTTTATTATTCTCACCCATCCGCATGATGGTGACGGGTGTTTCATCGGCATGGATTACCCGCTGTTGCAACACCACCTGTTTTAAGGCATTGGCCAGAGGTTCCAGTTCCACCCCGCAGCGACCTATCCAGTCAGATAAAGTGGATCTGGACAGATCAATGCCAGCCCGCTGATAGATCAGACGCTGACGGTACAGGGGTAAATGATCAGCGTATTTCGAGACCAACACATGGCTAAGCAGTTCGGGTGAAGCAATGCCTTTATCAATCACATAGGCGGGCATCGCTTGCTGAGTCAGGGTGTCGCACTGATCACAGACCCATTTGCCACGCACATGCTGTTCCTTATAGAACTGTGCCGGTCTGAAATGCAGTTTTTCACTGATATCTTCGCCGATACGACGTAACTGGCAGCCACAAGCACATTGGGTTGATGCAGGTTCATGCTCAATACGAATGGTGTGTAGATGATCTGGCAGCAGTCGACGTTTAGGTTTGTTGACTGTGGCTTTCTGTGTCGCTGCATCAGTTTTATCTGCATTCAGCCGTTCCAGTTCCAGATCAACGGCTGCGATATCTTCTTCGACTGCTTCGTCCCATAGATGGATTTGTTTTGCGGTTAGATGTTCGTTTTTACTGCCGAATTTGTGCTATTTAAATAGTGCGAGTTCATGCTCGTATTTTTGGTTGAGAATAGAAAGATGTTGAACTTGAGCATCTAATTGTTGATTTGATTGCGCTAGAGACTGATGCTGCATCGCCAACTGTCTGGTAAATTCCAGCAGTTGTTCATGGGTCAGTTGGCTTAAGTCAGGCAGCGTATTCATGACCGCAGTATGCCTGAGGTCATGAGAAGAATGAAATAGAACGTTTGGAGAATGGCAGAATGTACGAGCCTGGTTTAGAGCATCGTCACCACCTGCTGTCGTCCAATGCGCTGCCAGGGCAAACCCTGAATCAGTGCCTGTAACTGTTCTGGACTGAGGGCTACGCTTTCACCTTGGTGAAGCTGAGCCCAGTGGAATTTCCCCTGTTCCAGCCACCGGGCACACAGCCAGATGCCCAGCCCATCATGCACCAGCACTTTCATACGATGGCCACGTTTATTACAGAACAGGTAGGCGCAATGCGGTTTGATGTAGCCAAAGGTTCTGAGCACCTGTGCCATGGCAGTATCCATACCTGCACGCATGTCCATGGGCTGGGTAGACAACCAGATTTCATCGATACGGATCATTTGATCAAGCCTTGAAGTAAAAGCAGTAATTCAGTTACTGACTCCACCGGCCAGTCGATCTCGATCATCTGACTCCTTGCGGAACCTTGTTCATCATGTAATGGAATCCTGATATGAGCGGTAGCTTTCTTCTCTGGCACAGGTGGCGGAGGTGCTTCTTGTTTGACTGGCGTCGGGTGAAGAATGACGGGAAGGAAGTCGGTCTGTGGAATGGATGAGATTGTTAATGATGGAACCATTGATCTGGACTGACGAATCCATTTATGCAATAGATTGGCATTGATCTGATGTTGCATTGCGACCTTGGCCACTGATGTATCTGGCTGCTGGCATTGCTGAATAAGTTGATGTTTAAATTCAGCCGTGAAGGTTCGACGGGGCTTTTTTAGCGTTGGTGCAGTGTCTATAACTGTCTTTAAATCCATAAATAGGTGTCCACTTAAATTTTAGTGGACACTATCGCGGTATTCATGAGTTAGAAAAAGTGGGGCTCAGCGGACGCTTACTTATGTATAAAAAATGTTTTATATATTCATGCTGTTATAGTATAAAAATTAGAAGATGACTATGATGAACTTTCCTACACAGTGTTTGCTCTAACTTTCTTAGCAAACGCATGTTAGGAAAAGTCTGCTAGAATTTCAGCAACTTTTTACATATAAAATAATTGTGGGAAAATATATGAGTAAGGCCCTACCTATCGCTGTCGCTGTTCTACTCGGCGGTGCCGCACTTGTTCCTGTTTACTATGCAACCAAGACACCTGCTACGCAATCAGCAACATCAACCCAACCTGCTGCAAATGCTTCAGCTGTCGCAAAAATTAGCTATGCACTAGGTTACGAAGTCGCACATCAAACACCACCTGAGTTGGATATTGATAGCTTTGTAACAGGTGTGCGTGCTGGCCATGCTCGTACTAAACCAGCTTATACAGAAGAAGAATTACAGGCAGCTTATGAGCAGTTCCAGAAAGAAATGCAGCAAAAGCAGCTTGACAGTGCAAAACAGGCCCAAGCTTCAAGTGATACTTTCCTGACTGAAAATGCGAAAAAAGCAGGCATTAAAACAACTGCTTCCGGTTTACAGTACCAAGTCATGAAAGAAGGTACAGGTAAACAGCCAAAAGCCTCTTCAATTGTGAAAGTGCATTACACTGGTAAACTGGTAGATGGCACTGTATTTGACAGTTCAGTAGAACGTGGTGAACCGATCGAGTTTCCATTGAATCAGGTCATTCCAGGCTGGACTGAAGGTCTGCAGCTGATGAAAGAAGGCGGTAAGGCAACTCTATATATTCCGTCAAATCTGGGTTATGGTGAACAGGGTGTTCCTGGTACGATTCCTCCGCATAGCACTTTGATTTTTGATGTGGAATTAATCGAAGTAAAATAATACAAATAGGGAGAGCGACCAGCTCTCCTTTATTTTTGAGAATTGATAATGAAAATACAAATCAGTTTAATGGTTTTGCTGCTCAGTTCAGGCAGCCTTTTTGCTAAAGAGATCAATAATACAAGTAGTGAAGCTGAGAAGATTGGCTACAGCTTTGGTTATCTGATGGGTCGCAGTAATGCAGACACTTTAAAGGATCTTGACCTAGATGCATTTAGCCAGGGTTTAAAGACAGCCGCTGCTGGACAAAAATCCAGTTTAAGCGATGAAGAAATGACCCAAGTGCTGACTCAGTATAAACGTCAAAGTGATGCCAAAGAACTGATTGTGCTTAAACAGAAAGCTGAAGAAAATGCCAAAGCTGGCAAAGCATTCTTGCAGGAAAATGCCAAAAAGCCCGGCATTAAAACCACCAAATCTGGTCTGCAATACCTGGTGCTGAAAGAAGGTAAAGGGAAATCACCAAGCGCTAACAGTAATGTCCGTGTCCATTATGAAGGTCGCCTGATTGATGGTACCGTTTTTGACAGTTCGATTGCCCGCCAGCAGCCAGTCGATTTCCGTACCACCCAAGTGATTAGTGGCTGGACAGAAGGCTTACAGCTCATGAAAGTCGGTGCCAAGTACCGCTTCTTTATCCCTGCTGATCTGGCCTATGGACAGATTGGTTCGGGAGATATCATTGAACCAAATAGTACCCTGATTTTTGATATCGAATTACTGGAAATTATTAAATAAAAATTCCTTTAATTGTAAAAACTAAAAAGAGAGGCAAATTATTTACCTCTCTTTTTTTGTACTGATGAGAAACGAATTAGTTGGAGCTTTTCATGTATATTCATAGCAGTTTTGCTATTTTATAGTTTAATCAAAATATTCAACAACAATAGAGGACTTCAGCATGGCAGCAATCAAGACCCGCGAAATTCAATATACTGCGCAGGATGGCAGCACTTTGATTGGTTATTTTGCCGCACCGGAAACTGATGCACCTGTAGCAGGTGTTATCGTGGCACCCGAATGGTGGGGCCGCAATGACTATACTGAACAGCGTGCCCGTGAACTGGCGGAACATGGTTATGCCGCGCTGGCAATTGATATGTATGGTGACAAGAAAGTGACCACCAACTCTGATCAAGCCTATCAATGGATGATGCAGACGTTTGAAGATCCGGACACCATTGTGAATCGTGCAAAAGCAGCGCTAGATACACTGGCTGCACAGGATGAAGTCAATCCGGAAAAACTGGCTGCGATTGGTTTCTGCTACGGTGGTAAAGTGGCTCTGGATCTGGCTCGCTCAAATGCACCTTTAAAAGCTGTGGCTACTTTCCATGCCAACCTGTCTCCTAAAGCACCTGCACAAGAAGGCCAGGTACAGGCAGAAATTCTGGTCCTACATGGTGAAAAGGACAGTATGGTGAGCCTGGATGATGTCGCCAGCTTTAAAGAAGAAATGCAGGCGGCTAAGGTCGAGCATAATGTGATTGTATTTGAAAATGCCAAGCATGGATTTAGCAACCCGCTTGCGGATGAGCGCGCCAAGGCCAGTGGTGTCGATCTGGGCTACAATGGTGAAGCAGAAAAACAAAGCTTGGCTGCCATGTATGAATTACTGGCACGACAACTCGCCTAATAACAGATAAATTGATCCGGCTCATGATCGAACTGGGTCATACCTGAAAAAAATAAATTCAATGAAAGGAGCCAATATCATGACTGAAAATAACTGCCCGTACTGTAATTTTGACGAATACGATATTCTGGCTAAAAATGATTTTGCTGTCGTGTTACCTGAACCCAACTCCCTGTCCAAAGGACATTATGTAGTTACTCCATTACGTCATGTGGCGTCATTTTTTGAAATCACAGATAAAGAACGTAAAAGCATGATGTCCTTACTTGAACAGGCCCGTAATGAACTACAACTACGCTATCAACCTTCGGGTTTTCATGTCGGGTTTAATGATGGCGAAGTATTTCAGGAAAAATCAGAACATTTACACATTCATATAATCCCGCGTTATGAAGGCAAGGTATTAAAGCTGGATGCACGCTGGGGCATTGAAGAATAAGAATTTAATTTTTTTGCCGAGTGAATGCTTTTCGAAGTGTTCACTTGTCCCTTCCATTTATTCATTTTTACTCTTTTACAGTCTCGCTGTTTTAGCAGACTTTTCATCTTTTAGCTGAGTCTCTTCAGTTATACTAGGCCTCGTTTTCCAGTTTGTTCTATTTTCATGTTTGTATTTTCAGATGCCCTTTTAGAATGGTTTGATGTACATGGCCGCCATGATTTGCCATGGCAAGTGGCTGATGATCCCTATAAGGTCTGGGTCTCTGAAATCATGCTACAGCAGACTCAGGTCAAAACTGTGCTGCAATATTTTGAGCGGTTTATTCAGCGTTTTCCGACAGTACAGGACTTAGGTACAGCTTCCTGGGATGAGGTTGCACCCTATTGGGCGGGGCTGGGCTATTATGCTCGTGCCCGCAATTTGCATAAGGCAGCCGGTATTGTAGCAAGACAGGGGCATTTCCCAACTAGTCTGGAAGAATGGATTGCCCTGCCCGGCATTGGCCGCTCAACCGCGGGAGCCTTAATGTCTTTGGGTTTACGTCAGTACGGCGTGATCATGGATGGCAATGTCAAACGGGTGCTGGCACGATTTTTTGCGATCGAAGATGATCTGTCTAAACCAGTACATGAACGTGCCTTGTGGGAGCTTGCTGAACAGCTCTGCCCGGTTGATCGGAATCATGATTATACCCAGGCGATTATGGATCTCGGTGCGACTGTCTGTATTCCCAAAAAGCCTTTATGCCTGTATTGCCCAATGCAGCAACATTGCAAGGCACATCAACAGGGTCTGGAAAATGAATTGCCCTTTAAAAAAGCCAAAAAGCCGGTACCGGTCAAAGCAGCTCAAGTGCTGTTGATCCAGTCAGGTGATGAATGGCTATGGCAACAGCGTCCTAATAGTGGTCTTTGGGGCGGGCTCTGGTCTCTGCCAATTATTGAAGACACTCATGCATTTGAACAACTGTGCCAACAACTGGGTCTGAAAAATCTCGTACAAAAGGTCCAGATCAGCCACAGTTTCACCCATTTTACCTGGCAGCTTGAAGCCATGGTTTTTGCAGTCGATGCAGATCAGCAGGAACATCTGGCGATTGAGTTACAGGGCTTCTGGATGAACCCGGAAACTGCGGTCAATGCAGGTATTCCAACCGCCATGAAAAAATTGATTTCTACCGTAAATTTATGACATAGTCTGGAACAAGAAGAATCATACTGGCCTCATTTAAGGATAAATATTTTGCGCCATTCTCTTGCGTTTGTCGGGCTTTCTTTGGTGATGTTATTTCTGGTGGCGTGTAGTAGCGCACCGAAACATCCTTCTGCGGTTCAACTTAATCCGGCACTGGTCAAAAAACTGAATCATATGCGTATGCCCTCTTCTCTGCCGATTCCGGTAGATCGGGTCCAGGCTCGTGAATTGAAAGATACTTGGGGAGCTTCGCGTAGTAGTGGCCGTTTGCATGAGGGCATTGATATTCTGGCTCCACGTGGAACCAAGGTTCGTAGTGCGACGCCTGGTCTGATCGCGGATTTACGGAATAACAATTTGGGTGGTAAAGTAGTCTGGATTCTGGGTCCAGGTGGTGCCTGGCATTATTATGCACATCTGGATGGTCATAAGCGTGGCCTGAAAGTTGGTGACTATGTCAAAAAGGGTGATGTCATTGGTTATGTCGGTAATACTGGCAATGCCCGGCATACTGCGCCACATCTGCATTATGGTCTCTATTTAAATGGTAAGGGCCGTGGTGTTGTTAACCCTTATCCATATTTACGTTAATTTTAGGAAGTTTACATGTCAGAAGCGTTGATCAACCGTCTGGTCGAATTTGCTGAATCAGGCAATCAACAGAAAATCGTGCTCAATGGCCAGACCTATCAGGGCTGGATCATGGAAATTACCGAAGAGGCGCTTCTGATCAGTACCGGTTATGCCGATAAAAGTGGTAAGGATATGTGGATCCAGTTCAGCGATCTGCAGCAGGCAGAACTCTCCTACTGGGACAATCAGCAAGATCAGTGGACGACATTTAAATTATAAGATAATCAAAAGGAGCATCCCTTGACGATCCAACGCTGTGGCTGGTGCTCTGATGATTCTCTGTATACTGCTTACCATGATCAGGAATGGGGACAGGCGCTGCATGATGAAAAACGCCTATTTGAAATGCTGTGTCTGGAAGGCCAACAGGCCGGTTTAGCCTGGATTACCGTACTCAGAAAACGTGAATCTTATCGCAAACATTTCTTTCAATATTCGATTGAAACGATTGCTTCTTTTACAGATGAGCAACTCACCGCAAAACTGCAAGATGCTAGTCTAATCCGGCATATCGGTAAACTGACTGCAATTCGCGATAATGCCCGGGCCTGGCAACAGCTTAAATCTCAAGAGATTGATGTGGTTACATGGTTGTGGTCCTTTGCCCAGCACCCCCGATTGAATAATGATGTGGCAGATTATCGTCAGGCTCCGGCACAAACCATTGAAAGCCAGAACATGTCCAAAGCCTTAAAAAAAGCAGGCTTTAAGTTTGTCGGCCCTACGATCTGTTATGCCTTTATGCAGGCAGTCGGCATGGTCGATGACCATGAAAATTACTGTCACTTTAAAACAATATCCTCCCATTCAAATAAGAGCTGAATCTATGTCCAATAATATCATTCAAGCCTATGCCGCAATGTCTGCGGGTGCCGCCCTGGAACCTTATCAATTTGATGCGGGTGAACTTCAGCCGCATCAGGTCGAAATGAAAGTTGAATACTGCGGCCTATGCCATTCTGATATTTCAGTACTCAATAATGACTGGGGATCTTCGGTCTATCCTGTGGTGGCCGGACATGAAGTGATTGGAACCATTACGCAACTGGGTTCTGAAGCCAAAGGCCTAAAAGTAGGTCAACGTGTCGGTATTGGCTGGACTGCGGAAAGCTGCCAACATTGCGATCCTTGTATTTCAGGTCAGCAAGTGCTGTGTACCGGTGGTCAGGTTGCAACCATCGTCGGTCATGCAGGCGGTTTTGCGGATAAAGTCCGTGCTGGCTGGCAATGGGCAATTCCCTTACCTGAAGATCTGGACCCGGAAAGTGCTGGCCCCCTGCTCTGTGGCGGGATTACCGTATTTGATCCGATTCTGAAACACCAGATTCAGGCCATTCACCACGTCGGTGTCATTGGTATTGGCGGTTTGGGACATATGGCGATCAAGCTGCTGAAAGCTTGGGGTTGTGAAATTACCGCCTTTACTTCAAATCTGGATAAAACCGATGAGCTGAAAGCCATGGGTGCAGACCATGTAGTGAATAGTCGTGACCCAGCAGCGCTTAAAACGCTCCGTGGTAAATTTGATCTATTAATGAGTACTGTAAATGTCACATTGGACTGGCAGGCTTATCTATCAACACTGGCACCAAATGGCACTGTACATATGCTGGGCTTACCACTGGAACCCATGCAAATTTCTGCAGGTTCACTGATTGGTGGTGCTAAATCAGTGACTGGCTCGCCAACAGGTTCACCAGCAGCTTTACGTCAATTACTAAAATTTGCGGCACGTAAAAATATTGCGCCACAAATTGAGTTATTCCCAATGTCGGAAATTAATGCTGCGATTGAACGTCTGCACTCAGGCAAAGCCCGTTACCGGATCGTACTAAAAGCCGATTTCTAATTTGTACCAATCATTAGTAAATCTAGATCTGCCCTAGCCTCATGTTAGGGCAGATTTTTTATGGCTATATCTATAAATGATTGGTTTATAAATATTTAGCCAGCTTCTGAGCCAGAAATTCAATAAATAGATGTACCCGTTTAGGCAAATGCTCCTGACGGTAATAAACTGCATGAATTTTTTGATAATGCAGCTCAATCTGCTCTTCAAATAGCGCCTCTAAACGACCCGCCTGTAAGTCGTCCTCGACCAGAAAGCGTGACAGACAAGTAATACCCACCCCGTATAAAGCCAATTGACGAACCGTTTCCCCATTAGGTGCTCGAATCTTTGGCTTCACAGTGATAGGTTCGCCATTTAGCCGTACCGGCCAGGTGTTCAAATGCGTAGGCTGACTAAATCCCAGTAAAGTATGCTCCGATAAATCTGCCACTGATTGCGGTCTGCCCTTTTGCTGTAAATATTCAGGGCTAGCCACAATATACAAACGGCTGCGGCATAATAATCTGGCATGCAGGCTGGAATCATGCAGTTCTCCAAAGCGGATCGCGACATCGGTTTTATGTTCCAGCAGATCAATCACCTGATCATGATTATTCAGTTCAATTTCGATGTGGGGATAGCGCTGCATAAATTCCTGAATCAGCGGCACGATTACATGCAGCACAAAAGGTGTCGCTGAATCTACCCGAATCAATCCTGACGTATCACTATCTGATTTCAGCAAAGCATCCTCAGCTTCTGCCAAATCATTGAGAATTTTGCGCGCCTTTTCTAGAAATAGCTGGCCTTCTTGAGTCAGTTTCAGCTTACGTGTGGTTCTTTCTAAAAGAGTAACATTTAACTTATTTTCCAGACGTTGCAGTGCCCGACTGACACCCGAAGTGGTTTGGCCTAAACGTTCTGCCGCCATGACGATAGAACCACTATCCACAATAGTGACAAAAGCCTGTAATTCTTCAATCGTTGATTTCATTTGTCACTCTTTTATTGATTTTCGGTCAATAATATTTTGCAAATTCAGCTATTTTTTCGCAACAATAAAAAGCACAAAATACTCAACATCGAAAATACTTAAAGATTAAAGCTATGAATATTGTTCCTCAATTTGGTGTCGGTACCTTTCGCCTGTCTGGACAGACCGTCATTGATTCAGTCAAAACAGCACTGGAAGTCGGTTATCGCGCTGTAGATACGGCACAGATTTATGCCAATGAAGCAGAAGTGGGTCAGGCCATTGCAGAAAGTCAGGTTAATCGTAACGAGCTGTTCATTACCACCAAAATCTGGACAGATAATTACGCACCAGACAAACTGATTCCAAGTCTCAAAGAGAGTCTACATAAACTACGTACCGATGCAGTCAATCTAACGCTCATTCATTGGCCTGCACCTCGTTTAGGCGTTCAAATTCCTGAGCTGATGCAGACTTTATTAGAAGCCAAACAGCAAGGTCTGACTGAGCATATTGGTGTGTCCAATTTCAATATTGAGCTGACCCAGCAAGCGATTGATAGTATTGGTCTGGAGCATATCGCCACTAACCAGATTGAACTCAGTCCTTATTTACAAAATCAGCGTCTGGTGAATTTCCTACAAGCACAGAATATTGATGTCACCTCTTATATGACACTAGCTTATGGCAAAGTGCTGAATGATCCTGTCCTGCAAGGAATTGCTGCCCAGCATCAGGCTTCGACTGCACAAATTGTACTGGCTTGGGCCTTGCAAAAAGGTTTTGCTGTGATTCCTTCTTCAACCAAACGTGAACATCTGCTTGCCAATCTGACAGCGCAGGAGATACAGCTGACTCAAGAAGAAATGGCTTTGATCAGCACCTTGGAGCGTAATGGCCGCGAGGTTGATCCGGACTAGCTTGCGCCTATCTGGGATTAAACAGAAACCATGAAAGTTAATTTTCCTTTGCTTGCACTGGCGGTTGGCGCCTTTGCAATTGGTACCACTGAATTCTCTCCTATGGGTTTTCTGCCAGAAATCGCTCGTGATCTGGAGATTTCGATTCCTCGTGCCGGGATGCTAATCAGTGCCTATGCTTTAGGTGTGATGTTGGGTGCACCGCTAATGACCCTCTGGTTAAGCCGTTATTCCAAACGTAAGTCTCTCATTTTACTGATGGCGATTTTTACGATTGGTAATATTCTGGCGACATTAGCGCCTAATTATCTGGGGCTGATGGGGGTACGGATCATCACCAGCTTGAACCATGGTGCTTTCTTTGGGATTGGTTCAGTTGTCGCTGCCAGTGTCGTTCCGAAAGATAAACAGGCCAGTGCCGTAGCCATGATGTTTATGGGCCTGACCATTGCCAATATTGGCGGGGTGCCACTAGCAACCTGGATAGGACAACATATCGGCTGGCGTATGGCTTTTCTGGGTATTTCCCTGCTTGGTTTGCTAACCATGTTCTCCTTATGGAAAGCCTTGCCTGAAGGCCAAAGCAGCCAGAAACCAGATGTAAGGCAAGAACTACAAGTATTGACCCGTTTACCAGTGGTGTTAGCTTTATTGACCACTGTGATGAGTGCGGGGGCCATGTTTGCTCTCTACACTTATATTGCGCCGAGTCTGCAAAGTTTTACTCAGGCTTCCCCTGCATTGATTACTTTGATGCTGGTGTTGATCGGGATAGGTTTCTCGATTGGTAACCATCTGGGTGGCAAATTCGCAGATCTATCTTTAGATAAAACCCTGATTGGCTTTTTAATCTTGCTCATGCTGATGATGCTGCTCTTCCCGATTCTGGCAAGCACAGCTCTTGGCGCAGGTCTGGCATTAATCATCTGGGGCGCTGCTGCCTTTGCCGTGGTTCCACCTTTACAGATGCGAGTCATGTCCGTGGCTTATGATGCGCCTGGGCTGGCTTCTTCGGTAAATATTGGTGCCTTTAACCTCGGGAATGCTTTGGGTGCGATTGCGGGTGCCAGTGTGCTAAATCTGGGACTTAGCTATAGTGCGGTTTCATTTACCGGTGCTGGGCTCAGTGCTGTTGCTTTGCTTCTGGTCGTGATTCAAATGAAACTGGTTCCACAGCAAGATATGACTACGCAGCAATGCTCTTAAAATTTCCTTCATAAAAAAAGTCCGCCTGATGCGGACTTTTTTTATTGGCTATTTAGCGTAAAGCTTCAGGTAACACAGGCGTTGCCACAGGTTTAGCCAGTTCGGTTTTCATCTTTTGCAGCATCTGATAAGGCTGCTGTTGCACAAACATATTCACAAAGGTTAAAGGAATCGAACCTTCAGGATTGGCATAGCCATAAGTCGATACCTTGACCTTGTTATTGGCCAGTTTCTGGAAAGTCCAGTCTCCCTGATAATCAGTCAAACGCACATAATTCGGGTTTAGGGCATACCCAGTCTGAATCGCTTTATTCTTGATGGTGATCTGACCATTGGCATCCTTGATCATTTTGCCCTGCACAATCAGATCACGGTCTTTTAAAGGGAATGGAAAATCCAGCACCATATACAAGGTGAAATCGCCTTTTTTATCATCACGCGACAGCACCTTGATACTGCCCATATAAGGCACCCATTTCACTGCATGATCAACATCCAGAATTAAAGAGACGGCATTCTCAATCGGGACATTGTAGGTGGTTTCGGCTTTATAGAGAAAAACGGGATTCCGCTCATCCTGATAGGTCCAGACTTTAATATTATTTTTATTAATGCTGAGCTTGGCATTCTGCACAGAGGTCGACTGTGCTGTAGCGGCAAAGGCTACAGCACACGCCATTAATATTAATTTCTTCATTCCATTGTCATCTTATTTTAGTTTTAAGTTATTTTTATATAGGATTTTGACGAAAATTTATACTTGAATATCGTTAAAACCAAGTACATCCTTCATGTCATATTTACGCGCATCACGACCAACGACCCAAGCTGCGGCACGTACGGCACCCGCTGCAAAGTTCATACGATTGGTGGCTTTATGCGTAATTTCAACACGCTCGCCTTCGCCAATAAACATTGCAGTATGTTCACCGACGATATCACCGCCACGAATGGTCTGAAAACCAATGCTTTTACGTTCACGAGGACCCGTATGCCCTTCACGATGATATACCGCATCTTTTTTCAGATCACGACCCAGTGCTCCAGCAATCGCCTCACCCATCATAAGAGCTGTACCTGATGGCGCATCTACCTTATGACGGTGATGCGCTTCGATCACTTCAATATCGACCGTATCACCAAAGACTTTAGAGGCAAGTTCTAACAGTTTGATCGAAACGTTCACACCAACTGAATAGTTCGCTGCATAGACCACTGGTGTTTCTTTTGCAGATTCATCCAGATAAGCCTTTTGTTCGTCATTCATACCAGTAGTACCAATCACGATCGCAACGCCATTTTCACGGCAGATTTTAAGATGATTCACCGTCGCAGCAGGTGCTGTAAAGTCGATCACCACGTCACAGTCTTTGACCACTTCTTCAAGATGGCCGACAACCTTTACACCCAAGTTCCCTACGCCAGCCAGTTCACCGGCATCTGCACCAATGAGTGAGCTTTCAGGGCGCTCAACAGCTGCTGCCAATTGGTAACCGGCTTCTTTCACCGCCTGAATAAGGATGCGTCCCATACGGCCGCCTGCGCCTAAAATCCCAATGCGTGGTGTCGCTGACATAACATAGTCCTGATGTTGATTCGAAATTGCTCTTACTATAGCAAAACTCGCTCATAACACTAAGATTGATCGCATAAAAATCAATGAAAAGAATTAAAGAGGGTCATGAGGGTTTTTGATATGCAGTCCATATAAACAATAGTTTATGGCTGAGTAAAAAGAAAAATAATTCCATTAGAGGAATAATGATTAAATGCTTAGTCAGAGATAAACTCATTTAAAGAAAAATCTAGTTAATAAGAATTAGTTTCTAATTATAAGTAATTGAATTTAATAAAATAATAAATATTTTTCCATAATAAGTATGATCTTGATTTTTCATATTTAGAACATTTGTATTTAAGGGAAATATATTGAAAATCCAGTTTGACCGCCTCAGCAATATAAGTACCACTGATATTATTGAACTAAATACCCATCATCGTGTACTGAAGCATATGCCTTTAGCGCATGGCATTATTTTCGATGAAGCACGATGTATTGCTTGGGTAAATAAAAGTATAAATCCATAATACTTTTTTAAATTTAAGAATGTTTAAGGATCAAGCATCAAGTAGTTGACCAACTTCCAAGCTGGTATATCCACGTTCTTTAAAGATCAAAATAATCGCTTTTTTATAATCTTCACAAATAGATGTTTTATATTTAGTGATAAGTTGAATCTCGGAATTCAGCTCCAGATCATTTTTTAAGGTCAAGACTTCAGTAGAGATCTTATTAAAAATCTTTAAATTAAACATATAGGCACCTGTTATCAGTTGTAGCGGCCCAACTACAACAAATACCTGCCTTAGCTCAGCTAGACACCCTTGGTCGCAAGGATTACAAATTAGAAAAAGTTCTGCAAGTTTTGAGGAATTGACAGATTAAATAACCTTCTAAATCCTGCCTATTTAGTAAGATTGTCAGCCTAAAAATTAATTTTATATATCAATTTCTTAATAATCTCATGATTGCTAAAAATTTAATAGGAACCAGTTTTTGTAACAATTCTTTTAATATTCCAGATTATTCATAATATTTTTAGGGTGTGTTGACACTTTTAGCTTAAAAAAATAGCGAAGTAGTAAAATCAAATCACCAAACCCAATTTTACTATTCGCTATGCCTCGTACCATGCTGACAGATCAACACTGGCAAAAGTTGAAAGTTATTCT